>JAZFUB010000465.1:0-3119 GCA_036447015.1 Thermoguttaceae bacterium
CCTCGGCCGCCCGTCGCCATTCTTGCCAGTGGGGGATCGCGTCGGTGACCGATCGATTTTGTTTCGTCGACCGCTCGGCAGCGTCCCAAGTGGCTTGTGATCCGTCCGGTTCGTAGAGCCCTCGGATCTGCTGCGGAAGGAACGGGGCACCCTCGAGATGCAGGTTTTCGGTGGACATGGTCGTGGCAATCAAAAAAAACTATTAGACGTGTTGCTTCGGTCAATGTCGTGCAATGACAGAAAAATGGGGGACAGAAAGATAGTCATGCTAAGGAAATCGATCTTGTGAAGCGGAGAGTTGCTACGAGTCATCACTCCTTGCTTCATCTTTCTGTCCCCCATTTTTCTGTCCCACTCCTTCCGCCCTCAATTCGGCCACAGATCGTAGGAAAGAGCATGAAGCCAATAGGTCGCATTCATGCAATCGGTTCTTGGGGGCACTCGACACCGGCAACCAGGACCTCGGCAATATGCTTCATTTGTATGTGCTTCGTCTTGGGACCGCGCCGCAACATACCGCCGATATGCATCAGGCAACTCACGTCGGGCGACACGACGACGTCGGCTCCGCTCGTGACGATATTGTCGATCTTGGCCTGTCCCATCGAAAGCGACAGTCCGGGCATCTTCACGCTGAACGTGCCGCCGAACCCACAGCACTCCTCCTCGTCGGGTAGTGGGCAGTAGGTCATGTCGCGGACGTTCTCCAACAGCCTCAGCGGTGGCTCGACGACACCCAACTCGCGCCGCGTATGGCAGCCGTTGTGCAAGGTCACCTTGTGTGGGAAGGAGGCTCCGGTGTCCGTGACGCCGAGGATCTCGACGAGAAACTCCGTTAGCTCGAAGACCCGGCGACCGACGCCGACGATCCGCTCGTCCGGATCGACGTGGCCGAAAAAGACCCGGCACATGGCCGTACACGAACCCGAGGGGCAGACGATCCAGCGGTGTTCGGCGAACACGTCGCAAAAATGCCGCACCACGCGACGTGCCTCGTCCCAATAGCCCGAGTTGAACGCCGGCTGGCCACAACAGGTTTGCTCGGGCGGATAGACGACCGGTATGCCATGTTGCGAGAGCAGTCGGACCGTTGCTTCGGCCACCTCGGGATAGAACTGGTCGATATAGCAAGGGACGAACAGCGCGACCGGTTCGCCCGGCTGATACGGAGGGTCGTCCTGTCTGGGGGCCGTCGGATGAATGCCTTGGATCATTTGCGGTGCCATCGTCGGTCGGGCAAGGAAGAGAACTGCACAATCCCTACACTTATACTGCCGCGACGTGAGTTTGGCCAGTGGGGGGTGTCCCTTGCGAGTGCGGTTGGCGACGGAATCCCCCATGAGATAAGAGGTTGGGGCGACGACTATTCCCGATCGCTTTCCGAGTAGATGGAATCGTTCTTGGTCGGATCGAACAGCATCTTGTCCAGCAGGGGCAGTGTGATCCGGCGGTACAAGCTTTCCGCCAAAGGGCTGGTTTTCAGTAGCTGCAGGGTGCGGAAGGCACGTGCTCCTTTGGCGGGATCCATCGGCGCCTCCGTGGTTCGGCTTCGCGCATCGATCAGGACGGCTCGATAGGTCCACTCGCCGTCGGCATCCCGAGTGCGTTTCACCTCGAGTAGCTGGGCCGTGGCCAAATCGAAATGACCTTCAATCGGCGTCTCGGCCGGCGCGGTTACCCGGGGGCGTGTTTTCAACCAGCCCTGAAATCGGTTGCTCAACTGATCGATCGACTCTTGGCTGGCGACCTGTTCCAAGCGGCGGATCTGCTCGTCGAGCTCATCGAGGTTGTCCTCTTCGGTGAGCTGCTCGGACCGATCGATCGTTTCGGCCAGCTTCGCTGCGATCTGATCCGCCGTGGCGCGAGGGATCGGTTTCGTGCGAAGGTTCAAGGGGTTCTTGGCAGCAGTGGCGTGGTCGGCGGCCGCGTCGGACGAGGCGGTTGCAGCAGTCGTGCCACGCTGTGGGGAGTCGACTGCCGGCTTCTCTTGCCGCCATGGCCGGTAGATCAGCAGGTCGATCACCACGGCGACGTGAAACAACAGGGAAACGATCAGCCCGCCACGCAAGTGGCGTTTTCCGGACTTCGAGCGGAACTCGTCGCAGCCCTGGCTCATCGCTTGCCTCGATCCGTTGTGTGTTCGGACGCGACCAAGCTATCCGAGGATCTCCTCGATATCATCCAGCAGCACATCGTCGTCCTCGGCTGCTTCCTTTTCCCTTCTCTTTCTGTCGGTCGACAAGACTTGGCGTAGCAGGGCGGAAAGGTCGTCGTAGGACTTGTCGCAGGGTGGACCCGGCGCGTACTGAAAAACCGCCTGCTGGATCCGCTCGGGCAACGACAGTAGGGCAGAGGAGACCGTGCCCACCTCGGAACCGGTCAGAACTACGCCACGACGTCCCGACTTGTCCTGCTTGCGGCCGAACGCCCGGCTCACGACAGCCAGGAACGTGACGGCCGAGTCGAGCGTATGCAACGTGAGCATGCGGCGGACGAACTCCTGCCGCTCGTCGTTCATGTCGTCGAGGTTCCCGTCGGTGAGCACGTGGAGCCCCGGCGTGAGTTCCACGATTTCGACGCTGTCGCCCCCGTAGACGACCGCACCATATTCGACATCGGCCACGACGTAGTTGGCACCGTCGTAGGCGCCGGTCGCCAGTGCGGCGGCCGCATGCTGGGCCGCCTCCTTGGCCGTTCGCACGCCAAGCAACTCTCGACAGAGTTGGCCTCGGGATCGAGGCTTCGCCGGCACCGTTGTCTTTTGCCGATTGGTAACCGTCGCAACCAGCCCGTACTGATTCACGCCCAGCCAAGTCCCACCCTCCTTGCGGTCTATCCCGCACACGACTCTTGGAGTTCCTGACTGGATCTTCGGCACCTGCGTGGGCCGATCGAATCGCTCTTCGCGATTCGAGGCCAACAGGATGGGCGTATTTCGTGCTGTTTTGTAGAGGATGGCCAGGATGCACATAGGCGTTGTCGACGGACCGCTGGGGCGAACTTCGTCTGCCCGGCCCCTTCGAGGAGCCGAGCCGTCATGTAGCCGAAAAACGGTCCGATATTCCTTCAGTAGCAAAGCGTTTCGTGATTGTCCAAACGATCTAGTGTAGTGTGTACCA
>JAZFUB010000466.1:0-18020 GCA_036447015.1 Thermoguttaceae bacterium
GGGCCGCCATAACTCCAAGACCAAGGACTTCGGCGCATTGATGAGCAGAGAAGAGGCACCGGTACTCCCCCTGTACGTCTCCCAGGTACGCATTAGTGCGATGAGCCGAAAGACTCTTGTCGAGAGTCGCGGGTCAGGGTCGAACTCGATCGGGTCGGCATACTCGACCAGATCGGGCAGCAAACCTCCAACCACGTAAGTCGCATCGTACGCGTCGTCGTTCTCTTCGCTCGGGATGCCGTCGTGGTCGGCCACCGTTGGGTCGCCGAAGTCGGCTGGATAATTGATCCAGTCGGCGTCGGTGTTGTTCCACACGTCGTTGAACCCGACCTCCTCCGCCTCGGGCGAAAAGGATGAAATCGCGGAGACGCCAATTGTGTTGCTAACGACGATGTTGTTGCGGATCAACGGCGATGCCTGATAAGTGTCGTGCTCGATGCCCGCATCACCGTTGCGGGCAATCGTGTTGTTGACCACTCGTGGCGAGAGATAGGCCTTGTTGGGACCCGGGATTCGCGTGAATCGCATGCCATCGGTGTTGTTGTCGATGATGAGATTGTTGTTGTACGTTCCTCCTGCCCGTGCCCAGCCATACTTGCCTCCTGAGGAGACGTAGACTGAGACTCCAGTACCGTTGTGATGGATGACATTTCCGGTCACACTTGGGCCCGCCGACGCACTGGAAGCCTCGCGCGGCCCGCCGGTATTGATGATGTGAATTCCGGTCCAATCGCCGGCTCCCGGCTGCTGAGAGTCGCTCGTGAAGACTATCTCGTTGCCGTTGTCGCCTTCGGCGAGCAGCGTGCCGGCGACGCTTAGCTTCGTAGCCGGCTCGAACCGCAAGGTCGTGCCCGGTTCAATGGTCCAGGTCGTACCTTCTGCGATCACCCAGTAGGTCTCCGCGGGCAGCGTGCCGAATATGCGGCCGCTGATGGTGCGGCGGTCCACGGTATCGTCGTCGATCACGTCGAGCGAGTCGGAGTCGTCGATAGCTTGCCAACGTTCGCCGAAGGCCACGGGAGGGGGACCATAGGGCGTTTCAGGGCAATGTCCTCTGTCGGATGGAGCATCGTACGAAGCGGAATATACCCGCCACCACGGTGGATGTCAAATTCGCAGAAGCAACTACCTGTCTGATCCTGCGGGCCGACGAGTGTGCCTTCGGCACGCCGATAGCAGGCTCTCGCCGCCACCCGGTGAACTCGATCGGCGGCACCCCGGGGGGCTCCTTCTTCGCTCCATCCATTCTCTTTGTCCTCCCATGCCTCGGAAGACCTGACCTTCAGTCCCGCAAACCGCTCTCGATCCCCCACGGATTCTCTGGAACAGCCATGAATCAGGAGGCAGTTGTCTCGTTCCTGTTGGCACAGAGGGCTTTACGCGACTTGTGGTGCGGAGCCTTGGCATGGAGGTCGATGTCGCGTTAGAATGGATCTTGTTCCTGGTAGAATCTCATCGCGGTCTCCCGGGTATGGGAAGGTTGACTGAAATTCCCAAGTGAAGGTCGGCGTCATGCGTCAAGAGCAAAGGGCGAATCAATTGGAATCAAATGAGTTGAGTTTAAGAGATTGCATTGAGTGGGACACGACGAATTGGGGTAGGGCTCTAGAATATTGGGAGGAAAACACATCCGTCGTATTGGAGCAAGCAAAAGCTCTGGAGGTTGGTGCAAGGCACGGAGGACTTTCGTTATGGTTGGCAAATAAGGGAGTCGACGTTTTGTGTTCGGACTTGGATGGGCCCAGCGATAAGGCGAAAGAAAGCCACAAGAAATATCAAACCGCCTGCCCTATTGAGTACGATTCGATAAACGCACTCGATATACCGTTCGAGACTCACTTCGATATTGTCTTGTTCAAATCCGTTTTGGGTGGCGTAGGAAGTCATGACAACAAGGGGAATCAAGCAAGAGCGATTCAACAAATGCACAAGGCTCTGAAAAATGGAGGGGAACTCTGGTTTGCCGAGAATCTTGTTGCATCACCAATTCACCGGTTCATCAGAAACGCATTTGTCCCTTGGGGGAAATCTTGGAGATATGTTTCTATCCCTGAAATCTTGGGGTTCATGAGCGTCTTCTCCGAGGTAGATTACGTAACCGTTGGTTTTCTAGGTGCCTTTGGTCGCAATGAATTTCAGAGAAAGATATTGGGCAAAATCGATGTCGCCGTGATCGACAAGTTGGCTCCGGAAGCTTGGAAGTACATAATCATTGGAATTGCGAAGAAGTAACACCTTGATCTTGGCTTCCAAATGGCATCCCATTGCCCGAATTCACCATTTGCTGGACACAACACCCCCCTGTTTGCAGTACCTCAAAGACTCTTCATACCAAACGCGGCATGCGAAACGCGCCCCCAGCCGACTTCTTTGGCCCATGGGCCTTGCTCTGTCCGATGGAGTGGTTATATTGGGAGTTTCTCTATTCGTAGGTAACCGTCCGTTGAGGGAAGGTCTGTAATGGCTCGCGAATGTCAAGTGTGTGGAAAGAAGCCCGTCATGGGCAACAGTGTATCCCATCGTGGTAAGGCAAAATACCTCGGTGGGGTGGGAACCAAGATCACGGGGATCAGCCGACGGCAGTTTCGCCCCAATCTGCAGAACGTCCATGTGACCACCGACAACGGCACGCACAAGACGATGCGGGTATGTGCCCAGTGCATCCGTAGCGGCGCGGTTACCAAGAGGGTTCATAACACGCCCTTCCGGCTGCCCAAATCGGCCGCCAAGAACTAGAGGCGAACGGGCCATGGCGATTTCTCGCGAGGAAGTCAAAAAGGTCTCCCTGCTCGGGCGGCTGCTGTTGTCCGACGACGAATTGGACACGATGACCACCCAAATGAGCGGGATCCTCGACTATATGAATCTGCTCGGTGAGGTCGACACCGAGCGGGTCGAGCCAATGGCCCACGCCCTGGACGTCTGTGACGTGTTTCGCGACGACGAAGTGCGCCCAAGCCTCTCACGCGACGAGGCGCTGGCCAACGCCCCGAATCGCGACGACGAGTGTTACCTGGTTCCCGCCGTGCTGGGCGAGAATTGAATCGCAAGTTAGCCGCTGGGCTTGCCCCGCGCTGAGCCCAACAACAACGTCGAGCAAGCTCGACGGCTAACACCACTCTGATGACAACGTCGAGCAAGCTCGACGGCTGACACGACAACGGCGGATCTCCCCATGGCACTGATCGATCGAACCGCCACCGAACTGCTCGCCGAACTGGAGTCGGGCAACGTCACCTCGGTCGAAGTCACCCGGGCATTTCTCGATCGAATCGAGCAACACAACGATCGCATCAACGCCTTTCTCCACGTCGACGCCGAAGCGGCACTCGATCGGGCCGAGCAGATCGATCGGCGACGTCGCGACGGCCGGCAGATCGGCCCCCTCGGCGGTCTGCCCGTGGCTGTGAAGGACGTGCTTTGCACCCGAGGCGAGACGACGACCTGTGGGTCGCGCATCCTACAAGACTTCCGTCCGCCCTACGACGCCACCGCGATTGCCCGACTCAAGTCGGCCGATGCGGTGTTGATCGGCAAGACCAACATGGACGAATTCGCCATGGGCGGTTCGAACGAGAACTCGGCCTTTGGCCCGACACGCAATCCGTGGGATTTGCAACGGATCCCCGGCGGGTCCAGCGGAGGATCGGCCGCCGCGGTGGCCGCGCGGATGACCCCGCTGTCTATCGGCACCGACACGGGCGGATCGATCCGCCAGCCGGCCGGACTCTGCGGCGTGACCGGCATGAAGCCCACTTATGGTCGCGTGAGCCGTTACGGACTGGTTGCGTTCGCCAGCAGCCTCGACCAGATCGGCCCCTTGGCCGCAACGGCCGAAGACGCCGCGCTGCTGTTGGAAGTGCTCGCCGGCCACGACCCGGCCGATTCGACGTCGATCGACCGGCCCGTGCCCGACTACACGGCCACCGTACGACAACCGCTCGAAGGTCTGCGGCTGGGTCTGCTGACCGAGCATTTCGGCGAGGGGCTCGACCCACAGGTCGAAGCGGCCGTTCGCGAGGCGGTCAAGGTCTACGAGTCGCTCGGCGCGACGGTCAAGGAAATCTCGTTGCCGCATAGCAAATACGCCGTGGCCACGTACTACATCATCGCCCCCTGCGAGGCGTCGAGCAATCTGGCCCGATACGACAGCGCCCATTACGGATATCGAACCGACCAGAAACAGATGATGGCCGAGTTGAATGCCCAGCGCAAACAACTCGAAGAGGCGGGCGACGAAGAGGCACTCGACAACCTCGACAACCCGCTGATCCGCATGTATCGCAAGAGCCGTAGCGAAGGGTTCGGCCCGGAGGTGAAGCGGCGGATCATGCTGGGCACCTACGCCCTGAGTGCCGGTTACAAGGATGCCTATTACCTAAAGGCCCTGAAGGTCCGCCGTCTGATTCGCGACGATTTCGACCGTGCTTTCGAGGAGGTCGATCTGATCGTCGGGCCGGTGGCGCCGACGCCCGCATTCAAGATCGGCGAGAAGATCGACGACCCGTTGTCGATGTACCTATTCGACCTCTACACGGCCGCCACGAACCTGGCCGGCATCGGCGGCATTTCGATCCCCTGCGGTCAAAGCCGCGAAGGCCTCCCGATCGGCCTACACCTCCAAGCACCACCGTTCGAGGAAGAACGCTTGTTGCGCGGAGCCCACATGTTTCAACAAGCAACCGATTGGCACACGCGAAAGGCCGAGTTGGGGTGAATACGGTTTGCAGAAGTAATCGGAAAAATGGGAAAGAGGGAAAAAAGGGAAGACAAGATATTTTTTCTTCCTTCTTCCTTTCTTCCTTTCTTCCTTTCTTCCTTTTTTCCTTTTTTCCTTTTTTCCTTTTTTCCCCATTTCCCTTTTTCCCAATCACTTTGAACCCTTACCCATTTACCTCCAGTGACTAAACCCTACGAAATCGTCATCGGCCTGGAAGTCCACGTTCAACTCGACACCCGAAGCAAGCTCTTTTGTGGGTGCAGCACCGAGTTCGGGTCGCCGCCCAATACGCAGACGTGTCCGGTCTGTACCGGCACGCCGGGTAGCTTGCCGGTGATGAACCGCAAGGCGTTTCAGTTGTCGCTGAAGACGGCCGTGGCGCTGAACTGCGAGATTCCCCGTTTCACGAAATGGGACCGCAAGCAATACTACTATCCCGATCTACCGAAGGGCTACCAGATCAGCCAGTTCGATCTGCCGCTGAGTCAGAACGGCTATCTGCCGATCAGCGATTCGAAGGGCCGCTTCGAGCCGAAACGGATCGGGATCAACCGGGCACACCTCGAGGAAGACGCCGGCAAGAGCATGCACGACGAGGCGGCCGGCAAGGCCGACAGCCGCATCGATCTGAACCGTTGCGGTACGCCGCTGTTGGAGATCGTCAGCGAGCCCGACATGCGTTCGCCCGCCGAGGCCAAGGCCTATCTGACCGAGTTGAAACTGTTGCTGAACTACCTGGGCGTTTCCGACTGCAACATGCAGGAGGGCAGCCTGCGGGTCGACGCCAACATCAATCTGCACATCGACACGCCCGAGGGAAAGGTCGCCACGCCGATCGTCGAAGTGAAGAACATGAACAGCTTTCGGGCCGTCGATCGGGCGTTGGAGTACGAGGCCGAGCGGCAGTACGAACGGTGGCAGGAGACCGGGCGCGAGTTGGGCAAGCCGGGCGGACACAAGACGACCGCCGGCTGGGACGAAACGGCCCAGGTGACCCGCCAACAGCGAACCAAGGAAGAGTCGAGCGACTATCGATACTTTCCCGACCCCGACCTGGTTCCGGTTACGACAACCGAGGAGGATGTAGCGAAAGTTCGGACATCGCTGGGCGAATTGCCCGCCGCGCTGCGGGCCAGGCTGGAGCAGACCTACGCGATTACGCCCTACGATGCCGACGTTTTGGTCAATCAGGGCCGAAAAGTGGTAGAATATTACATAGACTTGGCCGAGGCGTGCGGCGACGGCAAGCTGGCCGGCAACTGGGTCCAGCAGGACGTGTTGCGAAAACTCAACGAGGACCAGATCGGCATCGAAGCCTACCCGGTGACGGCCAAGATGCTGGCCGAGTTGATCGGGCGGGTGCAGCAGGGCAAGCTGGCGACAAGCCGCGGCCGCGAGGTCTTGGCCCACATGATCGACTCGGGCACGTCGGTCGATGAGGCCATGAAACAGATGAGCATCGTGGAGGTCGACGAGTCGGCGCTGGAGGACCTCTGCCGTGAGTTGTTGGAGGCCAACCCGAGGGTCGTCGCCGAAGTCAAAGAGGGCAAGGCCAAGGCGATCGGCGCATTGATCGGGCAGGCGAAGAAGAAGAACCCGAACGTCAACCCGGGCCGTGTGCGGGAAATCTGCCTCGAACTGATTGAGAAGATGTGAGCATCATCACGCTAACGACCGATTTCGGCACCGGCAGCCCTTATGTGGCTGCGATGAAGGGGGTCGTTCTTTCGATCGACCCGGCCGCATCGATCGTCGACATCACGCACGACGTCCCGCCGCAGGACATCCGCCGCGGCGCGGTGGTGCTCGAAGATACCACGCCATGGTTCCCGCCGGAAACGATCCATGTAGCGGTCGTCGATCCGGGCGTGGGTTCCGATCGGGCGATCGTCTATGCCCAAATCGGTCGGCAAATCTACATCGCCCCGGACAACGGTCTGCTAAGCCGCGTGATTTGCGCGACCCCGCCGTCAAAGCTAATTCGCATCAGCCAGTCGGAGCATTGGCTCGACGGGGTCTCGTCGACGTTCCATGGCCGCGACATCATGGCCCCGGTCGCCGCACGGCTCGGCCTGGGACTCGATCCGGACCGACTGGGGCCGCCGTTGGACGAACTGACGGGACTCGATTGGCCCGACGCCCAACAGACCGACACACGCATCAAGGGCGTCGTGTTGGAGGTCGATTCGTTCGGCAACCTGAGAACCAACATCACGGCCGACATGCTCCTCGGCCGACCGACCGACGAACGCGTGTGCATCATCTGCAACATCTACGAAACGTGGGGCATCTACAGCACCTATGCAGAGCAAGTCGGCGGAGCCTTCATCGCCCTGATCGGATCGAACGATCGTCTGGAGTTGGCGCTGGTCGGCGACAACGCCGCCGCGCGGCTAGGCATTCAAGTGGGCACCCCAGTGACGATCAGTTGGGACTAACCAACAAAAAACGCCACCCCACCAACCCAAGCCCACGGGCGGCGGCCCGTGGGACTGCGTGTGAGCCGCATCCCATGTAGCGAAACTCACCAAGCCCACAAACATGACCGAAAACCCCTACCAATCGCCGACCGCGACCACAACCGATGATCCTCCACCAAAACTCGGTCTAGGAGCCCGGTTGGGTGTCGGCGTGGATGCGATTCTGACGTTTGTGGTCCTGATCGTACTGGCCGCGATGGCCGTGCCGGCCAGCGAGTGGATATGCCTGTTCACTTTTGGGCCGAACTACACGGCAGGTGACTATCTGCCGCAATGGCTGATGCCCTACTATGCCGCAGGTTCGGTTCTTGTCGCAGCAGCATCAGCATGGTGTCGCGCCGGATACACCTTACGCAAATGGCGAGAAAGGGCGGCCCGCATGGTCGAGATCGATCAACAGCGCCGCGAAGCCATCGAATCGGCGAAGCGGCGTCATTCATAACGCTCTGTGGTTTCGGTGTCCTCTGTGGTAGAATGCTCTCGGTTCGGTTTTCAAACTAAGAGCCCCCGCCTTGTAAAACCCCGTTGGGGTTTCGGGGTGTACGGTGACCTCGCTCCCAGGGTGCGCTGCGCGACCCTGGGCTTTGTTGTGTAACCGCTTCGCGGTTTTCTTGGCATTACGCGATACACCATGCAAGACCCCACTCGCGAACAACTCGAAGCCTGGGACCGCCGGCACGTCTGGCATGCCTTCACGCAGATGGCCGAGTACGAACCGCTGATCCTCGATCGGGCTGATGGTTGCGTACTGACTGACATCGACGGCAACGAGTACATCGACGGTGTGAGCAGCCTTTGGTGCAATGTGCATGGGCATCGGCATCCGAAAATCGATGCGGCCATTCGCGAGCAGCTCGATCGGGTCGCCCATGTCACGTCGCTGGGCAGTTCCCATCCAACCACGATCAGGCTGGCCCGCCGGCTCGTCGAACTGACACCCGCCGGGCTCGAGCACGTCTTCTTCTCCGATGACGGGGCCACGGCCGTCGAAGTAGCCGTCAAAATGGCGCTGCAGTACTGGCAACAGTGTAAGACCCCACGGCCGAAAAAGACCCGTTACGTGGCCCTCGGCGAGGCCTATCATGGCGATACGCTCGGCAGTGTGAGTGTCGGGGGCGTCGAACGGTTCCATGCGATGTTCGGGCCGTTGCTGTTCGAAACGCTTCGTGTGCCCAGTCCGAACCCGTATCGCCTGCCGGAAGGCGTGACGACGGAAACCATGCTTGAGCACTACCTGGGCCAAGTCGAAGCCGTGTTGCGGGCGCACCACGAGACGATCGCCGCGATGGTGATCGAACCCTTGGTCCAAGGGGCGGCCGGTATGATCGTGCATCCGCCGGGCTACCTGCGCGGTGTGCGCGAATTAACACGTCGCTACGACGTGCTGCTGATCGCCGACGAGGTGGCCGTCGGTTTCGGACGCACGGGCCGGATGTTCGCTTGCGAGCATGAAGATGTCACGCCCGACTTGCTGTGCCTGGCCAAGGGTCTCACCGGCGGTTACCTGCCGATGGCCGCCACACTGACGACCGACACGATCTGGGACGCGTTTCTCGGCGACTATGCCCAGAGCAAGTCCTTCTTCCACGGCCATACGTACGGCGGGAATCCGCTGGGTGCGGCCGCGGCCCTGGCCACGCTCGACGTCTTCGAGGAAGAACGCACACTCGAGCACCTACAGGAAAAGATCGACCGACTGGCCGAACACCTCGACCGGATCGCCAAGCTGCCGCACGTCGGCGATGTCCGTCAATGCGGCCTGATCGGGGCCGTCGAATTGGTCCGCGACCCGGCAACGAAGGAGCCGTATCCCTGGCCGGAGAAACGGGGTATTCGCGTCTGCGAGCACGCCAAGACCGAGGGCGTGTTGTTGCGACCCCTGGGCAACGTCATCGTGATCATGCCCCCGCTGGCGATCAGCATCGAACAGTTGGATCGAATCGCCACCGCAGTGAGCAACGGGATCCTACGAAATGATGGGCCGTGAATCTTATTGCGCCGACGACTTCCGTCCCGAGGGTGAACCACTGATCGGCACTCCCTCGGGCAACGGTCTGGCAGCGGTGGCGAAGCCCATTTCGTACAGAGCCTTCTTGATCCGGCGGAACGAGGCGAAGCTGTCCGGGTAGGTCCAGATCGTCACGGTCGTCTGATCCGGGCGATACTTGGCCAGGGTGCGTAGCAACTGCGAGCCCTCGGTCAGTGCCGTGTCGACCGACTCGCCCAGGCCGCTCGACGTTGGAATCAGGGTCCATTTGTGCACCTGCACGAAGCTGCCGCTTCGGCCGCTGGCCATGGCCATCTCGGGCGAAATGTCGTGACGGCGAAGCGTGTAGCGAAGCCGAAAACCACCGCTCGGCCCGACCGTGGCGGTCGTCTCGGGCAGATCCCTGAGTTTGTACATTTTTCGCCGCATGTCGTCTTTGAGCGTATCCATCAGATCGTCCAACGGGATCGCCACGATCCGCCCGCCGCGAAGCTGGCAGTGGATCTCTTTTCCGTCGACCGTCCGGCTCAGCGGTGTCGGAAGACTTTCGACCACGATCGGTTCCACCGGTGCGGTCTCGGCCCAGAGACGTTTTCGCTGGAGTTCTTCCAGTTCGAGTCGCGTGCCGGCGAGTTGCCGCTTCAGATCGAAATCCTCCTGCGACGTGGCGTCGAGTCGGCTTCGCTGAGATTGGATTTCATGCTCCATGGCCGAGGCCATCGTGGCCAGCACGTCGCGTTGCCGGCCCTGGATGACCGTTTCCTTGCGCAAGGCTTTGTTCTCGGCCTCCGCGCGGAGCACATCGCTGCGCAGCGATGCTTCGACGGCCAGATCCTGCTTCAACTCGGCATGCGCCGGATCGGGCTCGGCCGGTATGGTGGCCGTGACCGGCGTGTTCTTCACGCGCACCCCAACCACCATCACCAGGATGATCAGGATCCCCACCATGTTGGCCACGATGTCCAGGAACGAATCGTGGCTCGGCGATCCGGAGTCGGTTTTTCTCGAACGCCGCATAGGAAACTCAGCCATCTCGTCAGGCACAGATGTAGGGTGCGTCTGGACGCACCATCTTGAAATCAGGAGTTGGATGGCAGTCCACGGTGCGTCCAGACGCACCCTACGGTGTACTAAAGCGTCTCTTTTCGTTTCACGGTCAATCCGCTGCCGTCGAGCAGCGTTTGCAGTTCGTCGAAGCGGTGCGTCGCATCCGGGTCGACGTGTACGCTCAGCACCGGCTGCCAGTACATTCCGTTGCCGGCGATCCCCCAAAACTCCATGTAGTTCCAGACGGCCGAGATCAACTCGTCGACCGAGTCCACCGTGTTTGGGCCGAGGGGGACGGTGCGGTTGCCGTATGGGTCGCCGACGGCAACGATCACCAGGCTGTCGGCATGGCAGTCGATGCGGATCGGGCGCGTGATGCCGACCGAGCTGTCGGTCGCGTCGGGCAGCCCCCAATTCTCGCCTCGGGTTTTGGCCAGGCGTTTGACCTGTTGTTGGGGCGACCTGCCCGACGGGTTTTGTTGGGAAGACGGGTCGGCAGGGTCTTCGACGGGCGGACGCCACTCGCCCGGCCGTGCCGGTTCGCCATGTTTGCCGACTGTGGCGGCTTGTTGCTCGCGCGGCGGCCGGCCGACAATGTCTTCGGCGGACGACGCCTCGGTTGTGGAGCCGTGCGACGAGGATGTACCGCTTTGATCGGCATTCGGGTCGTATCCGGCAAAGGGGCTGCCCGACATCTCGGCCGGACTAGGCGGCAAGGCTCCCGTCTCCTCGGTGCGGGAGCCGCCCGAGTTGGAGTCACCAGCGCCGGCACCCCCAAAACTGCTCCCCAACGCGCCGCTGGGGCGACGCGGCTGGTAGCCTCGATCCTCGGAGGCGAACGCCCCGCCATCGAGAATTGCACCACCGCGACCGGGCGCTGCCCGATACTCGCGCCGTGATACACCGCGATACCGGCTCGGCGCGGCGGCCGCCAAACGGGCCTGTCGCACACGGGCCGAGTGGACCGCCTTGGCCTCGACTTGGGCCAGTTGCGGGTCCGGGTCCTGGAAATCGAGTTTCCAGTCGTCGCCGATCAATTCATAGCCGAAATCCGACGCCCACGACGACATGGCCTCCCGGGCCACATAGTACGCGATAATCCCCTCGGGCCGAACCAGCAACAGCGGGTAGGGCTCGTTCGACTCCTCGGGTGAATCGGGATCGGCGGGCGTTTGTTGCGGATCGATGCCGTCATGGATGATCAGATATTCTCGGGCGGACCGAAGCGCTGCAGCCAGCGGATTCCCCGGCCCCATCGGCTGCATGAAATCCTCTTCCGACAGTTCGATTCCCTCCGGCTGCAGAATAACCGCATTGGCACGGCATTCGATATAGATCGGCCGCCGGTGCGTCTGGTAGGGGCCCTTGTACGGAATGATGGCATAGGAACGTCGCCGCCCGGCCGCGGCCTGCTCGGCGTCGGCCACTGCGGCCCGAGCCTCGGCGATTCGCTCTTCCAGTTGCGACAGTTCTGCCTGGAGCTGGTCCTGTTGGCGGCTTCCCTGTTCGTCGAACGTTTGCAAGTCGCGATAGGCGGCCTGCAATTGGGCCAATTGTTCGCGGAGTCGGCGTGCGTGATCTTCGATATGGCCGAGCCCCATCCTCGCTTCGGCCAGTTGCGTTTCGGCCGCCACGCGAGAAGACTCCAACTGCTCGATGCGCCACTGCACGTCTTCCAAGGCGATCTGCAGATCTTTTCGCTCGTCGGCCGATTCGGCGGCCGACCGGGCGACTGCGGCCAGAGATGCCTGCGCAGCCTGCAATCTCGCCTGTCCGGCAAGAACGACCAACAGCACGATCAGCGCCCCCATCGTGCAGATCAGCACGGCCAGGAAGGGAAACAGCGAGACGCCGGCGTCCGCCTGCCTTCGGTGATGTTTCGAGGCCGTACGTTTCATGCCGCCTGTGTTGCCGAGGGGTTCGGTTGCAGCGTCACGGGCGGGGTCGTGGCGGCCGGTACGTCGGCGAGCCGACCGTTGAGAAGATGGATCGCCGCGGCAAGACTCATGACCGTCTGCTCGAAGTTCTTCGCGCCGGCCAAGGCCCCCAGATTGCGATTGAGCGTCTCTTCGAGTTGCGCCACCTTGCCGGTCGCCTCGATCACCTTGGAAAGCATTTCAGCCTGCCGGGCCGCGGCCTCCTGCAACGACTCCACCGCGCGGGTTTGCCGGGTCTGGGTCTGCTGGACCAAGGCCCAATGGCGGCGGTTCTGATCGGAGGCGGCCTGGCCGTCGGCGACCAACTGCCCCGCATGGACCTTGAGACTTTCGGCCAAGGCCCCCGAAAGCGCCGTCTGCAACTGCTTGCCCGACGTCTCGGCCATGGCGGTCCAACGCGAGGAGGCGGCCTCGATCGATTTCTGCCACAGGGCGGCCTGCCGCTCGACGAGTTGCCCGGTGGCTTCGAGCATCGTTTCCACCATGCGTCGAACGGCCACCAACTGGCCGTCGGGACCGGCGGAGATCTGTTCGAAGCGGCCGGCCAGATCGGCGGTCGCCCGAACGTCGACCTGTTCGAGCAACGCCGTTTCGGCCCGATCGGTGAAGAATTGAGCAAACATCAGCACAATCGACAACCCCAGGGCCAAGGCCGTCGTATCGAACGCCACGCCCAATCCGGCGGTGACCATCGGCAGCGAGTCTTCCAACGCCTCGGGCGCAAGATTGGCAATCGCCAACGTGATACCGATCACCGTGCCAAGGAAACCGAGGATGGGAATGGCCCAAATGATCACTCGGACCAGGGCATAACTGGAGTGCAGCCGATCGGCGTCGACGTCGGCCAGGTATTTCAGTTGCTCGTCGAGCGAGTCGGCCGAGCCACGACGCTGAACGTGTTCGAGCGTCTCACGCAGACGGCGGACCAAGTAGTCGTTTTCGCGCCCGTCGGAGAACCGGCCGAGACGTTTCAGCAACGTCTCGGGGTCCTCGCCGGTCTGGCCACTCGGGGTGACCGGTCCCAGCAGCGACTGAGAAAGCCCCGAGTATTGGCCGAAAATGGCAACCATCTTTCGGACCAACGCCGCCGACCCGACAAAAAACATCGTCGTGGCGACGTATTCGACCGGATGAGAGGCGAAATACCGCTGGATGAACTCGCCGGACAGGATGCCCGCACGAATCAGACCATAGAATCCAAACGAAGTCAGCACTCCCCAGAGGAGAGGCGAGCGAAGAGCGGCCTGAAAGAGACGTTGCGACTTGTACACGACTTGGGTTCCTCTGCTTGACTTTGAGACGCCTGATTTCGTGACGCCCGATTTTGTGATGCCTGCTCCAATTCTGGGCATGTCCGGTCGTTGACGATCGGGTATCACACCGACCGCGCAATTTCCAGGCTATCCTCAAAATCGGCTTAATCGGCAAAGTTTCTTACTCAAAGTACAAACGTGGAGTGGAAAAAGGGGGGACTGGCTCCGAGCTACGATCGATGTCAAACCCGCGAAAGATGGGTTCATCCGGAATTCGCGTACTCGCTCCACCAACAGAAGTACGGGTTCCTCTTCTCTGTTCGCGAGTTTCTGGCAAGACTCGGCATCTTTCGGCGATCCGACCCACTGGGCAACAGAGAAGAGAAACCCGTACTTCCCTCGCATCCGATGCCAAGTCCCCGAATTCCGGATGAACCGGAAAATGCCCCCGGCTCGGTGCCTGTCCCCTCTTTCCACGCAGCAGGCACGCGGAGAAACGGCACGCCACGGGTTTGGAAGGCCTCACAATCGGTAGAATCACGCCAACCGGCAAAGTTTGCCAAAGTGCAGCCCCTTCGCCGGCCGATAAGTCCATCCGTCGCCGCAATCGGGGAAGGTGGACCCGAAGTTGCGATTCAAGAGGCTGCGGGTCAAAAGGCGTGGGAGACGTGCAGAAACTTCGGACGTATCCGTGGGGGAAATGCGAACTTCGGTCGCCATGGCCGAGCTCAGCCGTCTGAAACAAGCGTACGTTCCCAGGTGGGGAAACAGTCCGGTGCGGGTCCTTTGTGGGCTGCCCGGACTGTTGCTTTTCTTGGTAGAGTGAAGACGCAACGTCGGTGCAAGCACCCACCCTACGCTCTTGGTGGAACGAAACGCCGCGATTACCAGTGCACGTGCACACCCGGGACGACCACCGAGCCATGGCCGTGACCGTAATAACCGTGGGAAATGTAGGGCCGCGGGCCGACGTGTACCTGGACTCTCGGTCCATACACATGCACACGGGGACCGACATAGACTCGCGGATGATAGTAACGATAGGCGGCACGCGGGACGACGACGACCCGGGCGCCCCGATGACGAACCCGGGCCTCGGCCCGATCCGCTCCCACCAGTATCGATCCTGCCGCCAATAGGGCCGGCATCAGTAAACACAGGGCGATCTTTCGCATTGCTCTTGCTCCTTAGCGGTTCGTCCTACGGTTGCCTCGCAACCTCTTGGGCATCACACACGGCAACCGTCGCACACATCGTAGTCTACCTCTTCGGGCAGTCAGACGCCAGTCGATTGCCGATGCGGCGGAGCGTCGTGGGCACAACCGGGTAAGAATTATGCGAGTTCGGACCCTTTTGTTGGGGGGGATGGTTGCTGCTGGCGCTGTGATTCATTCTCTCAGAATCTGGTTCTTCACGGATTCCAATGGGTGCTGGGAGGAAGGCGAGACCCACCAGGCAGCAAGTACGGGTTCCTCTTCTCTGTTCAGGGATGGAACAGAGAAGAGGAACCCGTACTTGGCGCATCGCTGAGCCACCAAATTCCGTGAAGAACCCAGGATCTTGGGATTCTCCGGGTGTCATGCCCACACTTTCGTGGGTGTGGCAACCCACCTTCCGATGCCTTTCTATCCCAATCGTTCGCCGATCAGCCGGACCATGTCCTCTTCATTGGGGAAGGAGCCGGTTGCGAGTTTCGAGTAAATCAACTCGCCATCGAGCGAGAGCTCGAAACAGCCACCACCGGACGCGATCAATTTGACCTTTCCAATCTGCCGAGCGTACGCAGCCTCGATCTTGGCCGCCAAACTGGCGGCTTGCGGCTTGTAGTTTCACTGAGAGCAGTACTTCAACTCGATCTTCATCAGGACTCTCCTTCCATGGGAGGGGATACGTGAATAGTTATGGATACGAAAAATCATTCGGCCGGTCAAGAGCGACACGGCTGCCGGCAAGGTAGCTGGGAAGAGTCGCAGCAAGACGCGTGGGTGTAAACACTCACCCTACGCAACTTATGGCTCGATTCGTTCCACGCGACTGAGTGCCTGGCCATTGGCGAATCGGGTCGTGATCAGGTCGTCGACGGCCAACTCGTCGGCGGTGCGAACCACGCGGCCGTCTGCCGCCCGTTGCGTCAGACTATAGCCGCGTCCCAAAACGCTCAACGGGCTCAGCGCGTCGAGTCGTGCCGCCGCCGCGTCGATCTGGCCTCGTGCCAGACGCGTGCGATTGCGAATCGCAAGATCGCAGCGGGTGGCCAATTCGTCCAGGTGTCGGGCTGCGTCGTGGATCCGTCCGTACGGCCGGCGGAAGACGTGGTGCCGGGCCAAGGCGTCCAGTTGCGATCGGGCCGTCGCCGCGCGGACGCGCAGGGCGGTTGCGAGCCGCTTCTGATATTGACGCAGTCGGGCCGCCAGTTCCTCGGCCGCCAGAGTGACCAGTTCGGCCGCCTCGCTGGGCGTCAATGCGCGAACATCGGCTGCCAGGTCGCAGAGCGTCACATCGACTTCGTGCCCCACGGCCGAGATCACCGGCACGCGGGAAGACGCGACCGCGCGGACGAGCACTTCTTCGTTGAACGCCCAAAGGTCCTCCAGACTGCCGCCGCCGCGGGTTACCACCAGACAGTCGGGCGGGTGGGCGAGCCGATTGACCGCCTCGATACCGGCGGCGATTTCTTCGGCGGCCCCCTCGCCTTGGACTCGGCTCGGTACGATCAAGACATCGGCGCCCCGCCAGCGTCGACCGAGCACTTGCAGGAAATCGCGAATGGCGGCCCCGGTCGGGCTCGTGACCACGGCGATCCGGCGAGCGAACGGCGGCAGGGGCCGTTTCCGCTGCGGGTCGAAAAGTCCCTCACCGGCCAACTTCTCCTTGAGTTGCCTCAGGGCCAGTTCCAACGCGCCGACGCCCTTCGGTTCGATCGTCTCGATGATCAACTGGTAGCTGCCGCGCGGAGCGTAAACGTCGACGTGCCCGCGACAGACCACCTCTAACCCGTCCTGCAGATCGAAGCGGATGCGGGCGGCCGTGTTGCGCCAGATGGCTGCCCGCAATTGGGCTTGATCGTCTTTGAGCGTCAAGTAGCAATGCCCGGAGCGGGGCCGAGCGAGGTTCGAGATTTCGCCGGCCACCCAAACGGTCGGAAACGAAGATTCCAAGAGATCCTTGATTTGGGCCGTCAACTGCCCGACCGAGAGCACTTGTTGCTGGGCCGCCCCGTTGTGACTCGGTTCGTAATCGGGCATGGTATGTGGCTACTTCTGCTGACGAAGTTGTTCGGCGCCCAGCCGAAGGCGCCGGCTTGAGTTGTGACCTTCGTTCGACGAAGCCGGCGCCTTCGGCTGGGCGCCGAACGAAACATGTTGCTCGTCGACGCGCCGTCGACGGTTGCTGTCTCTCGCCACCGGGCCGTCGAGCACCGTCGGCGTGTGGGTCACGTCGGACGGCGGCGCGGAGTAGCGGCGTCCGAGCATGAACTGTTCGGCCTTTCGGGTTCCCGACTGGGCCCATGCCTCGGCCTCGTCGGTCAGCCGATTCAAGAGGCGCTGGACGCTCGCGCGAAAGTGCTCCACTCCGGCCCGGTCCAGATTCGAAGGGACGTGGATCTCGGGGCTGACGACGGTGCGTGCCCGAGAGAACAGTCGTGGGATTGCGAACCGGTCCCAGCTCTTCACGCGCCAAGGTCGATCGTATCCGAAGCCCATGACGACCAGCGGCATGCCGAGCTTCGAGGCAAGGTAGATCGGTCCCGCGGCCAGTCGGCGTCGCGGTCCCCGGGGTCCGTCGGGGGTGAGGGTCAGGTGCATTTGTCGACTCTTCCGCAGAAGTTCGCGAAGTGCGGTCACACTGCCGCGCCGGGTCGAACCTCGCACGAAGTCGAAACCCAAGTGATAGGCGGCGTGGGAGAGGATTTCGGCATCTTGGTGGCGGCTCAACAACATGGCCAGGTTGCAGTGGCCACGCAAGAAGATCGGGAAAAGGATGTATTCGTGCCAGAAGATGTAGATTTTCTGTCCCCGGCAGTCGGGACAAACCGGGTCGACCCGCCAGTCATAGAACGCGGCCTTGTAGTCCAACGTGCGCATCCAAGAGCGGACGGACGTGGCCGCCAACAGACCGCCGAGTTTGGAAACCAGGGGATGATCGAGTTTCAAGGGCCAAGGCCTCCGTGCCAGTGATCGCTGTGCCGATGATCGCTGTGTCGTTTAACGCCCAGCCGAAGGCGCCGGCTCTCTATCGCGTTGAGTTGCCCGAGAAAGCCGGCGCCTTCGGCTGGGCGTTAAACAAGATCGGATCACACCGTGCATGCATTTCCCCGTATCACTCAGTCCTTCCATTCGCCGCTGAAGACTTCCACGGCCGGTCCGGTCTTGTAGACGTGATTGTCGTCGGCCCAATGCAACTGCAGATCGCCGCCCGGCAGGTGCGCGAGGATTTTGCGCTCGGTACGCCCGGCCAGAACACCGGCCACGCAGACCGCACAGGCACCGGTCCCACAGGCCAACGTTTCGCCGGAGCCCCGTTCCCAGACCCGCATTCGAATCTCGGCCGGTGAGATCACTTCAACGAACTCGGCATTGATGCGGTTGGGGAAAT
>JAZFUB010000467.1:0-8040 GCA_036447015.1 Thermoguttaceae bacterium
TCGGCACCCAGAGCCCTCGGCAGCGCAAAGCTGTGGAGCCAGGCCTCGCGGGCGGTGATCGCTTGGGCGTTTTGTTCGTAGAGCAGTCCTCCCTCGCGTACGAGGCGCTCGACCAACATCCCGGCCAGCAACACGTCGTCCTGGCTGATGTGACCGGCCGTTCCGGCGCAGACCAGGTGGATCTGCTGCTGGTCGACCAGTTCCTTGAAGACGGCCGAGACATTGACGAAGGCCCCGATGAGGATGCGGTCGGCCGCTCGGACCTGTGCCATCGCCTTGGTGCCGTTGGTCGTGGTAAAGACCACCGCCTTTCCATCGACCACGTGGGGCAGGTACTCCGAGGGCGAATTGCCCAAATCGAACCCTTCGATCGGCGAACCTTCCCGTTCACCGCCGAGAATGGCCTCTCCCTCGGGAAGCTGGGAGGCGATGGCCCGGGCCTCGTCGACCTCCAGACAAGGAATGATCTCGCGAGCCCCGGCCTCCAGGGCGTGGATGATCGTCGTCGATGCCCGCAAAACGTCGATAACGACAACCGTGCCGCCGGCCAACTTCTCCGGTTCGACTAGTCTCGGCAAGGCGTAGACATTCAGGGTTGGTGTCATGGGAATGGCCGACGGCGGGGGATGCTCTTCTCTACTTTGCCTATATTATCATTTATTACGGTTGAATCGACAAGCGAAAAACTGGGCGTAGCTGGACTCGCAAGAGTTCAGGCGGGTGGGGCAACGCCTGAACTCTTGCGAGTCCAGCTACTTTGGCCTCCCGCTTCGGCTATCGGCCCTTTACAATAGTCGACATGTCATACCGCTGTCTGGCCGATTTTCTGGAAGAGCTTGGACATGCCGGGGAACTGGTCCGGGTAGAGGCCCCGGTCGAGGCGTCGCTGGAGGCGGCCGAGATCTCGTCCCGATTGTTCGCGACCGAGGGCCCTGCCGTGCTGTTTGGCGCGGTCCGAGGCTCCAATATCCCTCTACTGACCAATCTATTTGGGACCGAGGGGAGGGTTTGTCGGGCGTTGGGCGTTTCCGGTGCGGACGTGGTGGCTCAGCGGATCGCCCGATTGGCCCAGCCGACCGAGGCGGAAGGCTGGTTCGAGCGGCTCAAGACGGCTCCGCACCTGTCCACGCTGAGCAATCTGCCGCCGCGTCCGGTGAAGTCGGGGGCCTGTCAGCAGGTCGTGCGGTTGGGGACTGACATCGATCTGGGGGAATTGCCGTTGGTGCAGACCGCCCCGGATGAGGCAAACCCGTCGATCACCGCGGCCATCGTCTCCACGGCCGATCCCGACAGCCACGAACCGGTTTTCGGGCGTTGGGACCTGCAGCGGCTGGGTCCCGATCGGTTGGCGGTCGGTTGGGCCGCCCATGACGAGCCGGCGCGGCTTTTGGCCGACTATGGAAGTCGCGGCGAGAAGATGCCGCTGGCCGTGGTGCTTGGAGGCGATCCGGCCATCCTGCTGGCAGCCATGTCGCCGACGCCGCCGGGAACCGACGTCTACGCCTTGGCAGGGCTGCTGCGCGAGAAGCCGATCGACGTGATCGCATGCCGCAGTGTCGATCTTCATGTGCCGGCCGACGCCGAGATCATCCTCGAAGGTACCATCGATCCGTCCGAGCCACCGGTCGAAGCCGGCCCATGGTCGACGCCGACCGGACACTACGGACCGAGTCGCCCCGTGGCCGTGATGCAACTGACGGCCGTAACGCATCGGGCCAACCCGATCTTTCCGGCGATTGTCTACGGCCGTCCGCCGCACGAGGCGACCGTGATCCGGCGGACGATGCAGCGGATCTTCCTGCCGTTGGTGAAGATGGCGATTCCCGAGTTGGTCGACTACGATCTGCCGGCATTCGGGGCCGCAAGACATTGGGCCGTGCTTGCGATCCGAAAGACCCATGCCGGCCAGGCTCGACACGTGGCCAACGCGGCCTGGGCGATGCGGCAACTGATGTTCGCCAAGGTACTGGTCGTGGTCGATGAAAGCGTCGACGTGCACGACCACGAGCAGGTACTCGCAGCGATCACAACGAACATGAACGCAGGCCGTGACATCTTCTTCCAACAAGGCCCACCCGATCCGCTCGACGTGGCGGCGGTGCCGGACGAACTGGGCCAGAAGATGGCCATCGACGCGACGGCGAAGCTACCGGCCGAACATGCCGGAACATGGCCTCAGCCGGCCGAGATGAGCGAAGAGATTCGGCGGTTGGTGGCCGACCGTTGGGAAGAGTACGGCTTGGGTCCATGACCGTCGACAAATCCTCCGACCGGGTTCGCCGTATGTTCGGCCAGATTGCCCGGCGTTATGACTTTTTGAATCATCTGCTTTCGCTGGGCATCGACCGGCGTTGGCGCCGCAAGACGGTGCGCCTGGTGCCGCCGGAGGACGAGGGTCCGATCCTCGACGTTTGCACCGGGACGGCCGACCTGGCGTTGGCCTATCATCGGGCAAGCGGCCCTCGGGTGCGCGTCGTGGGGGCCGATTTCTGTCATCCGATGTTGAAAATCGGTGTGGATAAGTGCCGTCGCTTCGGCCCGGACGATCGGGTTTCGCTGTTGGAGGCCGACGCTCAGCAGTTACCGTTTGCCGACGACACGTTTCAGATCGTCTGCGTTGCGTTCGGGCTGCGCAACGTCAGCGACACCGACGCCGGCCTGCGCGAGATGGCCCGGGTGTGCCGTCGGGGCGGTCGGGTGGCCGTGTTGGAATTCTCGATGCCGACCGTTTGGCCGTTGGGGGCGATCTATCGTTGGTACTTTCGACACGTTCTGCCGCGGCTCGGGCAGGCCCTGGCTCGAAATCGCGAGTCGGCTTATAATTATCTTCCGGCGAGCGTCGGCCAGTTCCCCCAGGCGGAAGCCCTGTTGGACCGCATGCGGGCGGCCGGACTCGACCGTCTGCGCTACCATCCGTTTACCTTCGGTGTTGCAACCTTATATGTGGGTGAGAAATGAAACGGACCATCGTCGTCGCCGTCACGGGGGCCAGCGGAGTGACCTATGCCGTTCGGCTGCTGGAGGTGTTGATGGCGGCCGGGTGCGAGGTGCATCTGACCATCAGCGGCGCTGCCCAGACCGTGTTGAAGCAGGAACTCGACCTGACCGTCGACCTGGATAACTTCACGCCGTCGATGCTCATGATCGACGATCGATCCAACCCGAAGGATCGCAAGCTGCAAAAGGTCCGGACCATGGCCGACATATCGAGCGATTCGAGCAACGTGCTGTCGGTCGGCTCGGGCGAGCATGGCACGGTTCTCTACCACCACTATCGCGACTATATGGCCCCGATCGCCAGCGGCTCGTTCCTGACCGACGGCATGGTGATTTGCCCTTGCTCGGGCGGGACCCTCAGTGCGATCGTCAACGGCACCAGCGCGAATCTGATCCACCGCGCGGCCGACGTCCACCTGAAAGAGCGCCGCAAGCTGGTCCTCGTTCCCCGCGAGATGCCGCTGTCGCTGATGCAGTTGGAGAATATGAAGCACGCCGTCGAGGCGGGGGCCGTCATGATGCCGGCCATGCCCGGTTTCTATCACGGCGTGAAATCGATCCGCGACCTGGTCGATTTTGTCGTGGGACGGATCTGCGATCAGTTGGGGGTACCCAACGCGATGATCAAACGCTGGGGGAGTTAGGACGCCAACGTCGGATTGCATCGCAAGCGTGTTTAGCGGCCGGGCTTGCCCGGCGCTTTTCTGCCGACCAGAGCAGTTCAAAACACGCCGGGCAAGCCCGGCCGCTAAACGACGATGGCGTACCGAGCCGTAAGTTCCGAGTTTCGCGTTGGTTGGGAGGGCCCCGACGAAAAGTCCGTACCTACCTACCTCGCCGCAGTTGCCCGCAAGCCGCGTCGATCCGATCGCCCTTGCGATAGCGAATCTTCACGTTCAGGCCGCCATTGTGGAGGATTTCGGCGAATTGGGCCGTCGTCTCCGACGTTGGCGTGCCATAGGGCAAATCCGAAACCGGATTGTAGGGGATCAGGTTGACCAGCACCGGCCGACCTTTGAGCAAGGCCACCAGACGTCGGGCATGCTCGGGTTGATCGTTCAGCCTGGCCAGCAAAACGTATTCATAAGTGACCCGGCGTCCCGTTGCCTCGAAATAGTGGTCTGCCGCGCTAAGCAACGCCGCGATCCCCACCTTCCGATTGGCCGGTATCAGCTTGCCGCGCACCTCATCGTCCGCCCCGTGCAACGACACGGCCAGGTGATATTGGCAATTCTGCTCGGCCAATCGGCGAATTCCGTCGGGCAGCCCGACCGTCGAGATCGTGACCCGCCGGGCGCCGACCCCCAATCCGTCGGGTGACGTAGCCGTCTGCAACGCGGGCAGCAACCCCTCGAGATTGGCCAACGGCTCGCCCATCCCCATCACGACGATGTGGCTAAGCCGCTCTTCCGTCGCCAAAAGTCGCTGCAATTGCAACATCTGCTCGATGATCTCGCCGCTGGTGAGGTTCCGAACCAGGCCGTCGAGGCCGCTGGCACAGAACGCACACCCCATGGCGCAGCCCACCTGGGTGCTGATGCAGATCGTTCGATGCTGCCGGTCGTCGCGCAGCAGAACGCATTCGGTCTGTTGCCCATCGGCGAGTCCCAGCAGAAGTTTTTCGGTGCCGTCTTCCGCCTTGCGGTGTTTGACGATTCTCGTCGTGAAGAGGGTGAACCGTTCGGCCAGTACCGTGCGGACCGTTTTGGGCAGATCGGTCATCTCGTCGAACGTCGCGGCTCGACGCCCGAAGACCCATCGCCGCACCTGCGCCGCTCGATAGCCGGGCAACCCCCGATCGGCGAACCAGGCCACGAGTTGCTCGGGTGTTTGTTCCAGCAGGTTCGTCATGGGTCTTTCTGGCAAGTTAGGATCGGCCGAACAATAACTCCGCCGTTTAGCTGTCGCCGGCACGGCGACTTGACGCTGTAACACACTTTCGGCCAAGTCGCCGTGCCGGCGACAGCTAAACGGGGGACATTGAAACCGGTACGTTGTTTTCCGGTCAACCGAGAACCTCCGCAATCTGCTCGGCCAACCGTCCCTCCTGCAGGGCCGCCTCGAACGACTCGATATCCGCATAGATCGCGTGGCTGAGGAACTTGACGGCCCAATTGTGCTTCAGCGGGCTGATCGCGATCACGGCCGCCCCGTGCTGGTAGGCTTCCCACATCTCGATCGCGGTGCCCATCGACGCCTCGGGCACGAAGGCCAACAGCACGTCGACCTCGCCGCACATCTCGTTGTGGCGGAAGAACACTCGCCGTCCCGTCTCCTCGTCGTACTCGATCGAGTTCGTGTGGTCGGCCCGGGGGTCGTAGACCCGGGCCTCCGAAAAATGGGTCTCGATCAGACGCTTGATCTGCCGGCGATAGTCCTGGTCGTGTACGAGGAGGCCCGCGTGAGAGCCCTGCATGATACCGGCGAGAAAGAAACGCATGGGCCTGTTCGATCAAGAATGGGTGGCAGATGACTGTGTGTTCAAGTTGCTCGCAATACGCTAGAATACCCGTTTCCGCGAGTTTCGCAAGATGCCGCCTTCCCAACGGATTCCCCATGAAGAAAACCAACTCGATCGATGCCGAAAAACTCGTGATGCAGTTGATGGCCATTTCCGGCCGTAGCGGACAGGAAGGACGCGTGATGGAATTCATCACGAAGAAACTCCGCCAAGCTGGGGTCCCCGCCGCTGCGTTGCAGTTCGACAAGGCCAATCGCCGCAGCCCGTTCGGCGGCGAAACCGGTAACCTGGCCTGCACGCTGCCCGGCACGGTGCGCGGCAGCCGAAGGATGCTGATGGCCCATGCCGATACGGTGCCGCTCTGCCAAGGTGCCCGACCCGTCAAGCGTGGTCGTTGGGTCGTTCCGGCCGACAAGGAGACGGCCCTGGGGGCCGATGATCGGGCCGGCTGTGCCGTCGTGCTGGCCACCGCGCTGGAGATTCTCCACCGAAAACTGCCCCATCCGCCGTTGACCTTCCTTTGGACCATTCAGGAAGAAGTCGGCCTGTACGGTGCTCGGCACGTCAAGCTGGGAATGCTCGGCAAACCGCGAATGGTATTCAACTTCGACGGCGGGTCGAGCGAGAAGATGTCCGTCGGTGCGACCGGCGGTTATCGCATGGAGATTCGAGTCGAGGGCATCGCCAGTCATGCGGGCGTCAACCCGGAAGACGGCGTCAGCGCGATCGCCGTCGCCTCGCTGGCCATTGCCGAACTCCAGCGCGAAGGCTGGCACGGCCTGATCCAGAAGAACGGGCGCCGCGGCACGGCCAACGTCGGCGTAATCCAGGGAGGCGACGCAACCAACGTGGTCACTCCGCTGGTCGAACTGAGGGCCGAGGTGCGAAGCCACGATTCGACCTTCCGCCGCAAGATCCAGCAGACCATCGAGCGCACCTTCGAGAAGGCAGCCCGAAGCGTCAAGAACGACGACGGCCGGTGCGGCAAAGTACACTTCGACGGGCGACTCGACTACGAGGCCTTCAAACTCGACGACGACGAACCGTGCATGTTGGCGGCCGAGGAGGCCATTCGGGCGATCGGCGGCGAACCGATTCGGGCCATCACCAACGGCGGACTCGACGCGAACTGGATGTCCCAGCGGGGCGTCCCAACCGTCACACTCGGCTGTGGCCAGAAGGGAGGTCATACCGTCTCGGAACGACTCGATCTAAGCGAGTTCCGCAAGGCATGCCGCATTGCGATGCTTCTGGCAACCGAGACGTAATCCGCCCCTCCCGTCGCCCCGAACTGTGTTTCAAAATGGGTGGTTAAATGGGATTTTCGAGAAACGGTTACTCAAGGTTCGCGAGTGACTTCCAATGACCACACACTTCCCCATGGCCAACTGGCTGATAGGGATTTGAATCCCCGCGACAAACCACGAATCGCAAGCCTTGCAAATGCAGATCAGTGAGCGCCGGCGGCTGGTTGCTAGCGGGATGTATCTCTACTGCCAAACTCTCGCCGTAAACGCCGTCGCATCATTATTGCCGGAATTATAACTGATAGTACGATCATCACCAACGGGGCCACCAGCCCTTGGAGGAGAAAGGTGTTTC
This sequence comes from Thermoguttaceae bacterium, assembly GCA_036447015.1. Taxonomy (GTDB): domain Bacteria; phylum Planctomycetota; class Planctomycetia; order Pirellulales; family Thermoguttaceae; genus JAZFUB01. Next base: position 7,061 of record JAZFUB010000467.1, read on the forward strand.
TAAGCTGATGGATGGGCGTCAACGCCTCGTCATCTGGAATGTTCAATACGATTGCCCAAAAGCGAGAGTGGTCTGGGGCGTAGTAACATACACGATAGACACTCATCAGAGAGACGCCATCTGGCCTATTGCGGCCTGGAATATGAGCGACTTGGTGAACCAATTCGTCCCCGGCCGAGCTCCCCGAGGACATGACGTCGGCTCCACCGAATGCCTTGTCTCGGTTGTAGCGGGCTTTACCAAATTCCTTGGAAGGGTCGGCTCGGCAGTAGAGATACATCCCGCTCTCATCCACGATGTCATATCTATTCCCCCCAACTGCCGAAGTGAGAATCCGCCTCCCATCCAACCCGCAGAGGAGTATCCCGCGATACTTATTTCCCGAGTCAAACAAGGGAGTGGCAACATACAACGACGCATTCCCGTTCTCGTCAAGCTGCATCGGAGACACGTAGACCTGTGCCTTGGCCAGTTGCGATGCCGCCAGATAGAACGCGGTCTGCCCCACATTCTTCCTTTCGTCATCTGGCGTCCGCCCGTCACGAGTGACATGCAAGATCTCCTGGCCCTTGTCATCGACAACCGAGTAGAACCTCCGTTCTCTGTGTGTCTCTAGAAGGGTTGTCAGGATCACGGCAAGGCGGTCTATCCGTACCTCGCTCGTTGAGCGCTGCTGCTGGTCCGTACCCTCGTTGTCCCAAGTACGGATGATTCCCGAGATGGCGGGAGACCGAGCTACTCGGATAACGTCGCCTTGGGCCTCGCTTAGAGTTCGGTGGATTTCATTTACTGCGGGTTGCGTTTCCGCAACCAACGTGTCGAGGGTCAGCTTAATCACCAATCGCTGACTTTCTCCAAAGGCCCACCAGAGAGCCAAAGAAAGAGAGCCAATCAGAATTACAACAAATGAAAAGACCATAATGGATGCAAGTGGGTTTCTGTCACACCATCGCCAGCAACGAGCAGCCGAGGTGATACGA
>JAZFUB010000468.1:0-3740 GCA_036447015.1 Thermoguttaceae bacterium
ATCGCCACGCGCCGGCCGCCGCAACGGCAGCTCCGGCCTGAACAAACTTGCGGCGGGTGAGATGGGTCATGGTCGGGTCTCCATGGGCTCAAGTGTGTGGCACGGCTTAGAAGCAAAGGGCATCCGGAAATTCAATCCGCATAGGCACCTTCCAAGCCCACCGGCCGCAGCCGGTGGGACCCGGCGTTTGCACTCGCTCGGTCCCACCGGTCGCAGCCGGTGGGCTTGGAAGGCTCATGCACAACGTCAAGGAATTGTCGGACAGGCTCTGCAAGGTTCATTCTTTCGTACAGTTGAGAGTATACCACCGCAAGACGCGTACCACCACCGACGTTCGTTCGGGGGCTGGCTTTTAGGCCGCCAAGGCGTCATAATACGCGAGTATTCGTCGACGGTCGCAAAGAAAGGTGTCAAGATGGCAAGTCACGTCACACGGCAGATCTTCAGGCACGGGAAATCCGTGCCTTCGTACCTAATCGCCATAATGCTCGGGCTCTTGCTCGTCGATTCGGCGATCGCGGGTAACGTGACCCTGTTCGTTGCTCCAGGCGGCAACGACGCGTGGTCCGGGCAGCCGGCCGATGCCAACGCCGAGCGTACCGACGGCCCGTTGGCCTCGCTCACCGGCGCGCGAGATGCGGTCCGGCGTCTGCGTGCGATGGCTGGTGGTTCGTTGGGTGCCGTTGTCGTTCGTGTCCGTGGCGGGACGTATCGATTGGACGAGCCGTTGCTCTTGGAGCCTTGCGACTCGGGCACGGCGGAGGCTCCCGTCGTGTTCGAGGCCCACGGCAGCGAGCGGCCGATCTTCAGCGGCGGACAGGTCATCACCGGGTTTCGCCAAAACGGGCCGCTATGGGAAACCGTCGTTGCCGACGCCGAATCGGGAGATTGGTACTTCCGCCAACTGTTCGTCGCAACCGGTCCAGACGCCGGTCAGCGACGCCAGCGTGCCCGCTCGCCAAACGACGGCTACCATCGCATTGCCCAACTATTGCCCGGTCCGCCCGATGCGCACGGCAAAGCGATCGCCCGCGACAAGTTCGCCTTTGCTGCCGGGGAACTCGAGCCTTGGGCACGACTCGGCGACGTCAATCTGGTTCTGATGCATTCGTGGGAGACGTCGATCCATCCGTTGAAATCGGTTGACGTCGATGCCAGTATCGTCGAGTTCGCCGCACCGTTGAAGGAGTGGTGGTGTCTCGGCTATTGGGAAAAGGACCAGCGGTACTACGTCGAGAACGCACGCGAACTGCTCGATCAACCGGGCGAATGGTACTTGAACCGCGAGACGGGCCTGTTGAGCTATTGGCCCATGCCGGGCGAGACCTTGGGCGGATCGAAGGTCGTCGCGCCCCGATTGACCGAGTTGGTACGCTTTGCCGGCGACGCGGATCAGCAGCAGTTCGTCGAGCACGTCACGCTACGTGGTCTCGCGTTTCACCATGCCGATTGGGAACTCGACGCGAAAGGCAACAGCAGTACACAGGCGGCCGTCGAGGTGCCGGCCGTGGTCGTGGCCGACGGGGCACGCCATTGTGTCGTCGAAGCGTGCGAAGTGGCACACGTGGGAACCTACGGCATCTGGTTTCGCCGGGGATGCAAGGACTGCCGCATCCAACGCAATCGGCTGTTCGACCTGGGCGCCGGCGGCGTTCGCGTCGGCGAGGCAACGATGGCCCCGACCGACGAGACCGAGTCGAGCCGCATCCTGGTCGATAACAACCACATCCACCACGGCGGTCGCGTCTATCCCGCGGGCATCGGCATCTGGGTCGCCCAGAGCAGCCACAATCGGATCTCGCACAACGACGTCCATGACATGCTCTACTCGGGCATCAGCATCGGCTGGAACTGGAACGACGCGAAGAATCGGACCCACCACAACATCATCGAGCAGAACCACGTCCATCACCTGGTCCATGGCGTGCTCAGCGACGCCGGTTTGATCTACTGCCTTGGCGTGTCGCCGGGCAGCGTGATCCGCGGCAACGTCTTCCACGACATTTGGCCCTATGCGAAGCCGCCGTTCGGTTGGGGGATTTACCTCGATGCGACGTGCGGCAGCTATCGGGTCGAGAACAACCTCGTCTACAACACCAACAGCGGCGGACTGATGTTCAACAACGGCGGACACGAACACGTCATCCGCAACAACATCTTCGCCCTGTCGGCGACGCATGCCCTTTGGCCCTACTCCGAGCAACGGCCGAGCACTTTTCGACGGAACATCGTTTATCTCACGCAGGGCGAACTCCTGATCCCCTACGGCGAACGGTCGCTCAGCGATCGGCTGGCGGCCAAGCAGCCGTTGGGCGACTGGGACGACAATACCTATTGGCACACCGGCGGGCCGGACCGGCTTCGGTTCTATCGGCGCGACTTCTCCGAGTGGCAATCGCTGGGCCTCGATCGAAACTCGCAGATCGCCGACCCGCGGTTCGTCGATGCCTCAAAACGCGATTTCCGTCTCAAGGCAGACTCGCCTGCGCTGAAACGTGGTTTTGAGCCGTTGGACATCAGCCGTGTCGGCCTCTATGGCGATGCCGCATGGGTCGCCGAAGTGAACCACTCACAATGCCGGACGATCCCCCTGCCGTCGCCGCCGGAACCGCCCAAGCCGCTGGAGGTGGACGACGACTTCGAGAGCAGCCCGGTCGGTTCGCATCCGGGCGGGGCAAACGTCAGCGGGGAAGAACAAGGCGCTTCGATCGTCGTCAGCGACGAGTGTGCCGCCTCGGGCACCCACAGTTTGAAGATCACCGATTCGAAGACACTGGAGCCCGCCTGGCAGCCCCACTTCTTCTACGAACCGCGAATCAAGAAGGGGACCGTTCGGCAGAGTTTCGATGTGTGGCTCGGCCCGAAGGTCGAGTTCTTCACCGAGTGGCGCGACACGGCCGTCTATCCGCGAAACGTCGGGCCCAGTGTGCGGTTCGCCGCCGATGGAAAACTCCACGTCGGCGGGCAAACGGTCTGCACGATTCCGACCGAGCGTTGGGTCCACGTTGAAATCGATGCCCGGTTGGGAAAAGACTCGCCCGGCACATTCCGGTTGACCGTTGCCGTGGCAAATGAGACGCCCACGGTCTTCGACAATCTGGCCATGTCCGGCGAGCAGTTCACCGAGTTGCACTGGCTCGGCTTCAGCAGCACAGCCAAGGAGGATGCGGCGTTCTTCGTCGACAATCTTCGGATTCGAACAGTCTCCGACCAATAAGGGGTCGCTTTTGGAAATCAGAAACCTCTTCGCGTTCAGTCCGCCCACCGGACCGTCGGACGAAATCATCGAAAAGTTGCTCGGAGGCGGGCCGTTCGAACTTGCGCGAATCGTTTCGACCGGGCAAACAACCCCGGCCGGACAGTGGTACGACCAAGAGACCGACGAATGGGTCGTGCTGCTTCGCGGGGCGGCCCGATTGGTCTTCGAGGACGACGAAGAGCCGATCGAGATGCGGCCGGGCGACTGCCTGAACATCGAGGCCCATCGTCGTCATCGGGTCGAGTGGACCGATCCGACGCAACCGACCGTTTGGTTGGCGCTACACTATCGGGCGAATAGGCTATAATGAGGACGCGTCGAGTACGTCGTTTAGCGGCGGGGGGTGGGCCCCCCGGGTTGTAGGTTAGAAACCGGCTGGGGGCCCCAGGAAACCCCGCGGGCCCCCCCCCCGCCGCTAAACGACGTACTCGACGCGTCCTCATTATAGCCTATTCGCCCGATAGTGTAGCGCCAACCAAAC
>JAZFUB010000469.1:0-3022 GCA_036447015.1 Thermoguttaceae bacterium
CGCACCGCCGCGACGCAGGAAAACATTCAGTTGTTGGGCGTAGCGGAGAAGCTGGTAGGCGGCGTAGATATAAAAGCCACAAATCGCGATACCGAACAGTCCCGACAAGATGTTGGGAATCATCCCGGCCATCAACGACACGACGATCATCACAAACATCATCAGAAGGCCCAGTCCGGAGGCGATCAGGCCGAAGATCGACAAGAAGAGCACCCAAGGCCTCGTTTGAGCCAGGGTCTGGCGCATGAGCGCCGTGACTCGAACATCGTCTGAAGTGCCGGTGTCCGTTGCGGCCGGTGACGAACTCGCCAACGATGAACTCGTTTGCTGCGACTCGAATGGATCGGCCGACTCGTCGGACGGCGTGACGTCGCCGATGCCTGCAAACGGACTCTCTTCGGCGGTCTGCTCGCCGGTCTTGCCCAACTCGTCGAAGACCTCCTCGGCCCATTTCCACTGCTGCCAACCCTCGCACAACACTTGGCACGACACATCCAGACGCCCTTCGACGATCCACTCGTGCAGCTCGTCCCTCGAGACCGGCCCGTACTGCTCACCGTCGTCCGTCTGAACATACCACTGGTCTGCAACCTTTTTGACGGGCTCCTTCTTGACGGGTCCCTTCTTGACGGGTCCCTTCTTGACGGGCGTAGCCGGTTTGTCCGTAGCGGCCGGCTTCTTGGCCGTCGCCGGTTTCATCGGCTGCTTCGCCTTCTCGGGGGCCTTTTTCTGCTTGGAAGGCTGGGGCGTCGAACGGCCCTCTGCGACAACGGGGGCCTCTGCGACAACGGGGGCCTTTGGGGCAACGGCCGGGATGGCAATCGTTCCCTGGCACTTGGGGCACTTGCCTCGCCTACCGGCGAATTTGTCCGGAGCACGAAACTGGGCAGCACAGTTCGGACATTTGATCTCGATTGGCACGATAATCCCCCTATTAGTGCAGCCCCCTGCTGGAACTGCTCTAGAATTCGAGTATAATCGGAAGAGTGCCGTTCGTCACTACTCTATCCAACACAATCCGGCCGGTTTCGGCCGAGGAGTTGCCCAATGTCTTCGAATTTCCTGGTGACACGCCCGGGGAGATGTCGTCGGACGATTCTTTTCGCTGTGATGGGGTTGATCGTCGTGGGTTCCCCCACGTGGGCCAGGGCCGAGCGTCCTGCGTCGCCGCTGCTGCTGCCCGACACGACCGTTGCGCTGCTGTCGGTCGTGAATAGGCCGGAAATGACCGAAAAATTCATGCATACGGCCCTGGGCCGGATGAGTCGCAACCCGCAACTGAAACCGCTGATTGGGGATCTCTACGGTTCGCTCAGCGAGGCGATGGCCGGGGTCGAACAACGTCTCGGGCTTCCGCTGGATCGACTGCTGGCGATCCCCCAGGGCGAGCTCACCGTGGCGGTCGTCGCTCGGGAAGGAGCCCGAGCCGCCGGCGTCATCCTGTGCGATGTGGGCGACCATCTGGCCGATGCGCGAAAGATGATCGACGCCGCGACTGCCGGATTCGACGAGCGGGGCGTCGACCGGACCGAGGAAACGTTCGGACGCACGAAGCTGGTATGCTACAAAGGTATCGGGCTGCTCAATCGCAAGATGGCCTATTTCGAGAAGGACGCCACGCTGGTCGTCGGAACCGATCCGGAAGTTCTCCGACAGATCTTGTCCGTCTGGAACGGCGGTGGGGGCAACACGCTCGCCAAGAACGGCAACTTCGCCACGATCATGCAGCGGTGCCGCGTTGGTGGCGACCAGCGGCCTCACCTGGTCGGCTACGTCGACCCGGTCGCAGTCGCGCGAGCCGCCGGCCAGACGAACTCGGGCATTCAGATCGGGTTGGCGATGCTCCCGTTGTTGGGGCTCGACGGTCTCTTGGGAGTGGGCGGGACCGTCACGTTCGACACCGAGCACTACGACATGGTGACTCACGCACACGTCCTGTTGGACAGCCCTCGCACCGGCATCCCCAAAATGATCGCTCTGAAGTCGGGCGACATGCTGCCCGAGTCCTGGGTGCCCGACGATGCGGCCGGTTACATGACGTTGCACTGGAACGTCATGGAGAGCTACACGACGGCGGCCAGCGTGTTCGACAGCATTCAGGGCGAGGGGGCCTTGGCCGCGATGCTTCAGCGAAGGATTCTCGGCCCGACGGGAATCGATTTCGAGAAGGAGGTCCTCGAAGTCCTCGAAGGACGCGTGACCAGGGTGTCGTGGATCGAGCGGCCCATCACACCACAAAGCCAATCCTCGATTCTGGGGCTCAAGCTGCTTGACGCCGATGCGGTGACGCGAACATTGCAGCGGGTCGCCACGGAAAAGAAGGCGCTCATCGAGCAAGAGACCTATGCCGGCAAGACGTATTACCGTATCCGTTCGCCACAACCCGAAGAAGCGGGCGATGGCCCGCTGCCGTGCTTCGGCGTGTTGGACGACTATCTGCTCGTGGCAAACCGACCGGAACTGTACAAAAAGGTGCTCGCGACCGCGAGGGGCTCGAAATCGTTGGCCGACGAACTGGATTTCAAGCTGGTCGCCAGACTCATTCGCCGACAACCGGGCGGGCAGCGTCCGGCCATGATCAGTTTCGAGCGGCCCGACCAGGGCATGCGGTTCCTATACGATCTGGCGACCGGTCAAAGCACACGCGCGAGATTGGCCGCCCAAGGTACGAACAATCGGATGTTTCGCGCTCTCGACACGGCATTGAAAGCCAACCCGCTGCCGCCGTTCGAAGTGTTGCGGCAATACTTGGCCCCCACCGGAGCACTGATCGTCGACGACGAGACGGGGATCCACTACACGGCCTTCTCGCTACGGCGAAAATAGATTCTGCGCAATACTCTTGCCGCATGCAGTTATGATGCAAGAGGAAAAGCCGAAACAATGGGAAGGACGACCACAGAGAGCACAGAGGACACAGAGAAAAGGGAGGAGAAAGGACGTTGGTGTTTAGCGGAGATTCTGGACACACTTGTAACCATCTCCTTCTCTCCGTCTGTGTCCTCTGTATTGGGACGAAAAA
>JAZFUB010000470.1:0-6234 GCA_036447015.1 Thermoguttaceae bacterium
TGTCGACCAGTTCATGCTCGAACCGGTATCCGCCCGTATCGATCTTGTCTTTGGCCAGCGCATAGAACATGAAGGCATCGTCCGGGTCGGGGCTATGGCCGACGCGGATCAGTTTTCTGGAATCGCTCACGAAATCCGATCTCCCATTCCGGGCCACATCCCACAGCCGTGGATAAGGGGTGCCATGCCCGCGTCCGCCGGGTGCATCATGCTTCGATCGAAAACCCGGAAGCGGGCAAATCACCGCCAGGGTCGCTGATAGTCGACACGTCGACGGTGCTCAGCGGTGCGGTCGGGGCAACTGGAGCAGGGACGGTCGCTTCCGAGAAACCGAGCGTTGCGGCCTCCGAGCCCGGCTCGATCGTGCTTCCCAGCTTCTCGCAGACCTGTTGCCAGGTCTCTCGTTCGACTTTCAGCACCTTCAGTGCGTCGTTGAGTTTCTCCTCGCTGCGATCGAGGTTCGCTTCCATCAGGGTACGGAACACGAAGAGATAGATTGCGGCAACCTTCTTGACCAGATCGGACTCGTCGTCGCGATTCAATGCCCCCAGCAGTTCTCCCATGACCTGTTGCGCGCGAATGAGCGATTCGGCGGCCTCGGCATCCTCTGAGGCCTGCCAGTGTCGTTTCGTCTGCTCGATGGAGCGAATGGCGGCCTCGATCGTCATCAGTTGAAGCTTCTGTGGCGTGGCGGTCATCACTTGCGTGACCAGGTAGTTCTCTCTCGCCGAGGTGGACATAGACGGTTCCTTCCGTTCTCGTAGGTCATTCGAATTGCGGGAAAAAGACGGGATGCGATGTTTCGGGGGGATCGGCAACGGGCCGGATTCATCAATTCCTCCTAAACGACAGCGGCGCGATCACCTGCATAGCGTCGAGTGCCGACAGGCCGACCTGCAGTTTCCCGATCGCGATTTCCATACGGTAGAACTGCATCAGCAGACGTTCGCGCTGGACCGTGAGCCGGTCGGTCATGAAGCTGACGCGTGCCTCGTTCCTCTCGATCTTGCTGCTTAGAGTCTTGAAGCGATAGGCCATCAGCGACGTATCCTGGCCTGCAATGCGTTCGATAGTCTTCTCGAACTTGGCGGCAAGGCCCAGTTCCTCCGTAGCAAAGAAATCCCTGACGCCGTCCGGATCTTCGGCGAATGCCGCTTTCAATTTCGCCGTATCCAGCGCAAGTTTCCCGCCACTATTGACCTCGACTCCGATCGCAGCCAGCGACTGGATCCGGCCCACCCCTACGAACCGGCCGCTGACCAGGTCCACCAGGTCCGTCTCCATACGCAACGCCGTGGCATCGCCGGCAAGGATCGCCTTGGTGTCCGCTTCGATATTGTACGTGGTCAACTCGTTCAGCCGCACGCGAAACCGATTGTAGTTCTCGACCATCGCCTGCATGGTCGCCACCAAATCGACGTCGCTTTGGTCGATCGTCAAGGTGACCACCTGATTCGACGCTTGCTTGATTTCCAGGCTCGCCCCGGAGAGAATACCGCGAAACGTGTTGGTCGACGACGAGACGACGAGGCTCGACTGCGATCCGCTCGCCGCACCGTAGACCAACAATGCGTCTTGCGCACGAACGGTTTCATTCATCGCCAGATCGATTTGCGAAGCATCGAAGACAATCTCGCCCGCCTTGCCCAACTGGTTGCTCACCAGCGACAGTCGAAACGGCTTGCTCGACCCGTCCACGAACGTCGTCGCCGACACGCCCGCGCCGAGTGCGTTGATCATCCTTGACAGATCGGCCAACGACGACGCGCCGTCGGACAAGCCATCGATCACCTGGGTGGGCCCCCCGATGATGTCGACCGTCTCTGCCTTCTGAAGCAGGTGCAGATCGCTTGCCGTTGTGCTGCTTCCTTCGAAGATTCGCAACGTTCCCTCGCCATCGGCAAGATCGATGATGCGAATGGAGTTGTTCGACCGGTTGATCTCGGCTCGGACGTTCACGTCGAGTTGATTGATCAAGTCGATGACATCGCCGACCGTTTGCGGATTTCCTACACTCAGGTCGAGCGTGTCGATTTCCCCGGCGCTGTCCATAATCATGAACGTTCCCAGGGCGACCCCGATCCCGCCGTTGAAGCCGGCCAGGTCGGTGCCTCTGCTCATCGGCGGTTTGATTTCGACGATGTAGGTGGTCGACCCATCGATGACTTCCGTCGGCGTCCCGTCGACGTCGACCAGTTTGACCCCGCCGAGCAGATGCAGATCGGCCGCCGTCGATCCGTTTCCCTCTTCGATGGTCAGGGCGCTGCCGTTTTGCGCCCGATCCTCGTCGATGATGCGAATCCCGTCGCCCGTCTCATTGATCTCGGCACGGACATTGGCACGTATCTCATCATTGATCACTCGCATCAGATCACCGACGGTCACGAGCCCACGGCTGAGCACATCGACCACGCCGCGTCGTCCGACGCTGTCGCGGATCGTGAAGCTTGAGCGATCGATCCCGGCGCCGCCGTTGAGGTCGTCAAGCCGCGTATTCTCTGCGATGATCTGCAAGTGCAGATCGCCGGATCCGGCCGTTGTTGCATCGGTGTCGATGGCGATCCCAAGTTTATCGGCAGTGCCGGTTCCATCGCCGTTGGCAACGATCATGTGACTTGCCTGCGCGCCGGTCGTGTCGATCAGCTCGATACCCGTTCGTGCCCCACTGACCTGTGCGAGGATTCCCACATCGGCAGCATTGATCGTCTCGATCAGTTCCTCGAGGGTTTCGGCTCGCGACAGATCGACGGTGTCGGAGAGGCCGCTTCGATCGGTCAGTTCCAAGGCTCCCAAAGAGCCCAACCCCTTGCCGCCACCCAGGCTGGATAAGAGGACCGATTTCGCGCCGCCGACGATTCGCTTTCCCGTAATCACGCCGTCGACCGATTGGCCGCTTAGGCCCAGATCGTCGAGTGTTCCGGACTCGAATGCCGGTTTCAGTTCGAATTCGCCCGCGCCGTCGGTCAGATCGGTCGCGATTAGGCGATCGCCGTCGGGCGCGATTTCGACTCTCAGTTTACTGGACACCGCGGCGTTGATGACCTCGAGCAGGTCGCCCAGCGTCCGCTCCTCGACGACGTCGATCGTGCCACTGATGATGGGCGACAAATCGATCAGACCGGTCGTGCCGTCGCGAAGCGTGTATTCCAGATCAGGCTTGGCCTGGGACCGCACGACACCGTTTCCATCGTTGAGCCGGTCGAGATCTATCCCCTCGAAGAGCCGGATCATGTCCTGTCCGTCGGCCATCTCGGCAGCCGCGTCGATGCCGGCCAGCCCCAACGAGGCGGCCGTCGTGCCGGTGCCGATCTCCTGGACCTTCAGGTTCGAGGCCGCCTGGCCCGTATGGTCGATCAAACGAATCCCGTCGCCATGCGCGACGGCCGTGAGGTTGATCGCCATATTGTTGTTGATCGTGTCGAGCACGTCGTCGAGCGTCCGGGCGGACGACAAGTCGATCAGTGCACTGGTTCCGCTACGATCCGTGATTCGAATCCGGCCGCGTGTGAACCCTTCGCCGCCGCCGAAGATTTCCAGCGGTGTACTGCGCTCGACGTGGCTGCCGAACCGAAAACTGAAGGAACCACCCCCGAGCGAGTCGGTATCCGACGCCACTCCGGCACTGAGCACCTGATGATTCTGGGCCATCTGCAACGGTGTAAAGCGATACACGCCCTTCGGCGGCTTGCCGGTCACCGTTGCCGAGAGGATGTCCGGCGCGCTGCTGGAGACTTCACGCTGGTCGTAAAGACCTTCCTTGCCCAAGTTGTCGGTCACGAACTTCACGGCCAGGACGTAGGCCGACAGCTCGGTGACGGCAATCTGCTCCTCCTGGATCCTGGTAGTCCGTTCGATGAGCAGGTCGCGGGGTCTGGCGGCAAGCTGCATCAGACTGTCGACGGTATCGCCGATCGGCATCCCCGTAATCAGGCCGATATTCGTCTGAATGCGTCCCATGATCTCTCAGCGTCAATTCTTTCAGCGCAGACCGCCGACGTGTAGAATCCATACCGTTATCCCAGGTATCGACCTCCCGAAAAGAGAAACTTTGCCGGATTTTAGGATTTCGCGGGCTCCGGGGCGTTTCTCGGGTTGCTGGGTCGGAGAATCGGAGGAATTGACTAGGTAGACGGGTGCCGTCCCCACGCTTGCGTGGGGGCATCCGAGAATTCGAACACACTTCCAAGCCCACCGACGGCGTTCGGTGGGACCCATCCGCGGCACCCGGTCCCACCGAACGCCGTCGGTGGGCTTGGACGGACTTGTAACGCGACGGATTCTCGAGCGGCCTCACAAAAAAAACGGCCCGCCCCGATTTGGGGCGGACCGTTTTGGGTTACTCATGACTCTCGCGTGGTCAGGGTTACCGCAGCAGAGCCAGCACGTTCTGCGGGTTGCTGTTGGCGATCGACAAGACGGAAACACCGGCTTGGACCAGAATCTGTGCCCTGGTCAGTGCGGCACTCTCGGCGGCGAAGTCGGCGTCGCGGATCGAGCTTTCCGCATCGGTGAGGTTCTCCAGCGTGTCCTGCAACGAGGCGATGTTGGTTTCCAAGGTCGTTCTCTGGAACGCACCCAACCGCCCTCGCAGCGTGGTCACCTGCGTAATCACTTCCTCGACCACGTTGGCGGCCCCCTTCACGTCGGTATCCAGGGCCTTCAAGCCACCAGATCGCAACTCGAATAGTTTGCCCGAGATGCCACCCAGCTTGGCCGTGCTGAGGCTCTGGATGCCGATTCGGGCTTGCTGGTTGGAGACCACGTCGGGACCCAACTGGAATTGGGCACCACCACCGGTGATGGTAAAGTCGAGCGAAGTCCCGGCCGCCACGGTCGAATCGATCTGGAAACTCAGATCGAGCGTAGACGTGTTGAGCGACGCTCTGAGGCCGTCGCCGATGGCCTGAATACCGTTGATGCGGACGTCCACGTCGGTTCCCACACTACGATCGCTCGTCGCACCGGTCGAATCGGTCAGGTTGAACGTACCGCTGAGCGCCTTGACGGAAACGAACGCGTCGCTTCCGTAGTCGGATGCCCGGAAGGTCAGCCCCGCATCGCTCAGATCGGCGTTGCCTCGCAGGGAGGCACCGTCCACCGCTCCCGTGTTCACGGACCCACCACTGAGCGTGGTCGTATCCTGCAGGGTCACGATACCGGTGCCGTCGCCGTCGGAATCCTGGGTGACGGAGAACAGGGCGATCAGATCGGTTTCGATCGCCGTTTCCACTTCGGCCGCGGTCGTGCCCGTGCCGGCCGTCGGGTCGACGTGCACGGTGATCACTTTCGTACCCGGCTCGTACTCGGCGGTTTCCGACCCCTTGGTCCCGTCGCCGACGTACTGCAGCGTCGCGCCGTCGTAGGCGGTTCCGACATTCAGGGCCGTGATCGTGAATCGGGCATCCACGCCGTTCACGGCCGTCACCAATCCGCTCGCGGCTGCATCGGTCATCACAACACCGGCGGAATCGAACACCAGATCGCTGGTCGTTGCCGCCAACAGACCGCTGCCGTCGTTGCCGTCGAGCAGACTGACACTTACGCCGCGGGTCGCCGCATCGGTCAGCGGATCCATGAACGCAACCAAATCGGCGGCCGTTGTGCTGACGATACCGCTGGCGTTGGTCGCCAGACGCACGGTCATCTTGCCTTCGGTCATCACGCCGCCGGCGCTGATCGCGGTGTTCGTATCGTTTTGATAGCTGATCGCTCCGCCGTCGTTTCCGGCCGAGAAGGCCGCGGCCGTGAAGCTCTTGTTGGCCAGATCGTCGTTATTCAACAGCGTGACTATGTCGGCCGCCGTATCGGCGCCCTGGGCCAGGATGAACTCCAAGGTCCCCCCTTCGCGGCCACCGGTCGTGCCGGTATTGCCGACATTCCAGACTCCGTCGGTGCCGTTCGTGCCGATCAACGTAACGAAACCGACGCCCGTACCGGCATTATCTCGCTCGAGCGTGACGCTATTGCCGGCATAATCCAACTCGGCGGTAAAGGTCCCGTCCAAGTTGATGGCCGTAATGACATCGTTGGTGTCCGTGGCAGCGTCGTCCCTGATGAGAACCGTAAGCACCTTCGTCGTCGAGTTGTACGACGCTGCGGCGTCCGGAGTAATAGACGCGTCGACCTGGTAAGTGATGGTCACAGGGTTGTAGTCGGCACCGTTTTCGGCCGCCGTAATGATCATATTGGCGTCGGTGGGCGTATCGAAGGTGAGGTACGCTTCCGAGGCCGACT
>JAZFUB010000471.1:0-9783 GCA_036447015.1 Thermoguttaceae bacterium
TCCGTGGGCACCGGCCGCGATCGCCATACTGAGATGGGCCGGCCGCAGGATCGAGTCGAGGAACATCACACGCGTCGAATCGATCTGTTCGAGAATCGATTCGGCCGTGTCGAACAACTGTCCGTCGGAAAAGCTCAGATCGATCAGAACGACCTCGGGAGCAGACCGGCGGGCGGCACAAACCGCCTCGTGCGGTTCGATCGCCTCTGCCCGAATGTTCTCGACCGGACAGAAAAGGGCCACCATTCCCTCGCGAGCCAATCCATGGTCGTCGACGATTAACAGATGCAGATCTTCCGGTCGCTGCTCGTCCTGACTCATGGGGGAAGAGCCTAGAGGACACCGGTGACAACATGTTGTCACCCCGAGGACGATTAGCAAACAGTTTTCTGCTCCAATGACCTCCTCGAAAGGGGACAGCGCCCCCCTATGTTGATTCTTGTCGGCATGTGAAAGGGAACGAGAATTTGCTTGGGTAGATCGTAACTCGGCATTTTGTAGCTGGATTCGCAAGAATTCAGTCGAATGCGGCGACGCCTGAATTCTTGCGAATCCAGCTACGCGAAACTCTGGAGATGAATGATGAGAACCGCAACAGCCGAACAATTGGCATCAGGGCGATGCACGGCGTGCGAAGAGGGGCTCGAGAAATACTCGCTCGACGAGGCCCGGGATCAGTTGCAGACGCTCGCCGGTTGGCGTTTGACGCACGATGGGTTGCGAATCCGACGCGATTGGCGGGTGAGAAACTTTCTGGGCGGGATCGACTTCTTTGCCAAGGTCGCCGAATTGGCCGAAAGCGAGGGGCACCATCCCGATCTGCATCTGGAAAGTTACCGCCACGTCTGGATCGAGCTGTGGACCCATGCCATCGGAGGCCTGTCGCAGAGCGACTTCATTCTGGCGGCAAAGATCGATCGCTTGCCCGTGCGGGTTGCACGTTCTCAATAATGGGGCGGTTGTTCGTCTTCCGGCGATCGGTTCGTGTCGGCTGAATGGGAAAGGACCTCGACCTTGTCGGCCAGTCGCGTCAGGGTAGCCTCGGCCTCCGCGAGGCGGCGATCCTGTTGCAGTATGACTTGGTCGAGTTGCTGCAAGGTTCGTTCTTGGTGGGTGGAAAGTTCCTCGAGTTCGGTGACTCGGGTCGCCAGTTTCTTGTGATCGTCTTGGTGTGTTTCGTCCATCGTCATTCCGTAGATATGTCCTCTAACGCCCAGCGTAGGTCAGGCTGTGCCTGACATGGACAAGCAACTCTTTCCCCTGTCAGGCACAGCCTGACCTACGCTGGGCGTTAAACGAATTGCGTTGCCTACCAATAATGCCGCCCGGGGTTCCAGGGCCAATAGGCTTTTCGTGTGCCTCCGAAACGGACTTCGACGCCGAGGGTGGCCGCCAGGTTGTGTTGTGTCACGAAGGAAGTGCCGCCGCCGAAGGCCATGTGGTCGGCCACGTCGAATCGCAACGCCAGCCGATCGTTGTAGCGATATTTCAATCCGACGGCCAAGGGCATCGCGACCAGGAACGAATCGAAGTGATGGTCGAGTCGGTCGAACAGTCGAATCCGATTCGCTCCCAGTCCGATCGTCAGGTAGGGACGCCACTGTGAATCACCCCAGGGATAGTAGACCAGGTTGACGTCCCATTGTTGCACGGAGGCGTCGCGGCGTTGATTGAAACGGTCGAGCCAGGGGTCGTCGACTTCGAGTCCCAATTCGGCATCGGCCGCTTGTTGGGCCGCGCGGGCCGCGGCCGTATCGAACAGCTCGATCGAGGCGAAGGACATGCGCAGTTCGGCACCCCAGTAGTAGCTCGAATCCCAACCGAGCCGATAGCCGCCGATGAATCCCTGCTTCATACTCACCCCGCCGGAAAAGCGGTTCCCGCCCCCAACGTGGTCTTCGATCGCGCGGCCGCCTTGGGCCATTCCCATGAACCAGCCGGCGCCGAACGGGCGGAAGAGCCAACTTTCCCGTTGCAGCGGATGCCCCAGGCCGCGATGACGGCCGGGTGGATTCAACAACTCGTCGAGCCACCCTTTCAACGGGTGACACTGAGGTTCGTCGAATGAGGCCGGGCGCCCGCCGTCGAACTGCGTGTAGAACGACTCCATCGTCGACTGCTCGTAGGGCGTGCCGCAGTCCGGACAGGAGCCGGCCAAATCGGCCTGCTGAGGGACGTACGACATCTGCGCGACAGCGACCGTTGCCCGCCCGAAACAAACGGCCATGCAACAGACCGTCATGCAACAGATCGGCGCAAGCCACACCGGCGACCGCCTGCGCACAGTGGTCGAGCGGGTGTTTGCTGGGTGAAGCAGCACGCCAAGAAGGCGGTCGGCGCGGATCATCTCAAGCCACGCTGTCCGGACAAAGGACCGTCGGAAAAGGACCAAACGACGAGAGCGCAGGGTGACGACCATGGATCGTCCCCCAATAGAAGGCCCGGATTATGCCGACCGGGCGGACGTCTGTCAATGCAGACCGGCGCGGTGAGTTCATGTGGGGGGTGCTCAATGCACCAGAAGTGGCTGAGTGGCATTCAGCGCTGTATGCTGCCGTCCCCGAGCGGTCATGCGGACTGCGTGGTCTCCAATAATCCCAACTCGCGTATCTTACCTAACAACTCTTCTTCGACGACCGGTTTGGTAACGAACGACTCGCAGCCCTCCTTGAACGACTGGATGCAGTGTTTCGAGTCTCGCAGGGCCGTGGTCATGACGACTTTTACGCCGTCGGAGCCGCAAACTCCCCGCTGGGCTTCGAGTTTCCGGATCTCCGTCAGGGCGTCGTGTCCGCTTACGTGGGGCATCATGATGTCCAGGGTGATCAGGTCGTAAGGTTCACCGTCTTCCAGGGCCAGTCGGACCGCGTCGATGGCTTCCTGGCCGTCGACGGCGAACGTGCATTGGCCGTACGGTTCGAGCATCGCCTTGATCAGTTCACGGCAGACCCGGTCATCGTCGACGATCAGGTAGCGAGCATGGCGGGATGAAGCATCGTACGGGGTGTTGCACGGCTCGGTCTCGGGCGCCCGGTTGTCAAAAAGGCGTCCGCTGTCGGTTTCCGCGGCCGGCACGATTTCGGGCAGTTCGCCGAGCAATGCGCGGACTTGCTGCAAGAAGTCTTCGGTCCGGATCGGTTTGATATAGTAGGACTGGCAGCCTTCCTTGAAGGACCGAATGCAGTGGGTCGAGTCTCGCAGGGCGGTCGTCATGATGACCTTCATGCCGTCGGACCCCAGGATACCGTGTTCCTTCTCGAAATGCCGTACCTGCTCCAACGCCTTGTGGCCGTCGACACCCGGCATCATGATATCCAGACACATCAGGTCATACGGTTGTCCGTCTTCGAAGGCCAAACGGACTGCGTCGATCGCTTCACGGCCGTCGAATGCCATGTCGCAATGACCATAGTGGGACAGGATCGTTCTGAGCAACTCGCGGCTCACCGGGTCGTCGTCAACGATTAGAAATCTCACGGTTCATATCCTCCTGGTTCGGAGAGAGATCGTGTGGTGTTTTCGAGTCGGTCGTCGCCGGCCGATCTTCCAAGGCGGTCTCCAGCCGTCGTACGGCGGAAGAGACCCTCTGTAGATTGCCGCTTCGCGCGGCCAGTTGAACCCGCATCGCGTGATCGGCGACCGATTGCAGACCGGCTTGCACGGAGAGATCCTTCAGCGCGCGGGCCGCGTTTTCCGCTTCACGGAGATTCTCGCGTGCGAGCGCTTCGTTGAGGGTTCGGAAATAGTCGCCCGGCTTCGTCGATCGGGGCGGTTTGGACTGGGGATCGGACTGGGATTCGCAGGATTGCAAACATTCGGGAAAATAACGCCGTACGGTGTCGATCAGCATTTCGGGCGTATAGGGCTTCGAGACGTACTCGTCGGCCCCCGCGGCAAGGCAACACGCCTGGTCGTCGGGCATCGAGTGTGCGGTTACTGCGATGATGCGAACATGCTCACCGGTCGCGGCCTCGGCTGAGCGAATGTGCTGGATCGCTTCGAGCCCATTCATTTCGGGCATTTCGATGTCCATCAACACCAGGTCGTACCGCGTCTCGTTCAGCCGGGCCAGTGCTTCATTTCCGTTGTCTGCCAGATCGATCAGGCAACCGGCCCGGGTCAGAAGCATCTCGGCCAACGTGCGACTGAGCGCGTCGTCGTCAACGACAAGAATATGCGGTTTGCCGCTTCGCAGTTCGGGCATCTTCTGCGGAGTCTTCCTGATCATCGGCATGCGGCGTTCGCGGGACGGCTTGTCCGAATCTTTGCCGGCGCGTTTCTCGAAGGTTAGCGTCATCCAGAAACAACTGCCTTTTCCCGGGTCGCTACGGAAGCCGATCTGGCCGCCCATCAGTTCGACCAATTGTCGGCAGATCGAGAGCCCCAGTCCGGCCCCTTCGAACTGTCGCGTCGCGGACCCGTCGGCCTGAGAGAAACTCTCGAAGATGACCGCCTGCCGATCCGTCGGAATCCCGACGCCCGTGTCGGTCACCGTGATGCGCAGCGTGGCCGTGCGATCGGTTTCTTCATCCAGTGCAGTCCGAACGTGAACCACCCCGTAGTCCGTGAACTTGACGGCGTTACCGATCAGCTTGATCAGGATCTGACGAAAACGGGTCTTGTCGCCTCGCAGGCGTCGGGGTACCTTGTCGGCTATATGATGCTGGACCTCGAGCCCCTTGTCATGGGCCTCCTGACGCGTGGCGTCCAGCGCATCGTCAAAGATCGCGTCGAGGTCGAAGGCCGTCGGCATGAGTTTCAGTTGACCGGCCGTCAGCTTCGAGTAGTCGAGCACGTTGTTGATCAAATCCATCAGCGACATGCCCGCATCGCGAACGTAGTGGAGCTTCTCCAATTGGTCTTCGGCCAGCGGCTCCTTCAACAGCAGCCGCGTGAACCCGAGAATCGCATTCATCGGTGTGCGGATTTCATGCGTAATGTTGGCGATGAATTCGTCCCTGGCCCGATTGGCCGTTTCGGCCTCTTCGCGGGCGCGCTCCACTGCTCGGCCCAACTCTCCAGTCGCCTTATGCAACTCGTCGCGAGCCAAGCGGCGGTCGGCATGCGACGCCACCAGTTGGCGAACCAGGTCGTCGTCCAGCGGTTTCGGTAGGAAGAGGAATTGGTCCAACCGCTCGAGCTCTTCAACGATCCGATGCCGATCGTCTGCCGTGAATTCCGCTGGAATGCAGAACAACACCGGCAACGCGGGATCTTCCCGCCAGAGGTGTCGCACGGTTTCGACACCGCTCCACTCCCCGTCGAGCAGGCGGTTGACCGCCGCCATCAGGTAAGGTCGACCTTGCTGCAACGCTCGCTCGAAGCGCCGCCATCCCTCGGGGCCGTCGGCGGCGGCGTCGATCTCGATGTTCTCCAAGATCGGCACGGCCGGCAAGGCGCTCCTCGTCTCGTCGGACTCATCCGAAGCGCAGAGGATCCGACGGAAACAGTCATGGACTGCTCGATCGCCGTCGATCAGAAGAATCCTCTTACTGGGGCTATGTGCCATACTTTCAATCCCGGGTAGCGACTTCCGTGGTTGCACGAATCAAGCGTAGGGTGGGCATCGCCCACCAAGGACCAAGGAGAACACGTCGAGCGAGTCTTGGTGGGCGGTGCCCACCCTACGGCTACACACCAGGCAACCGTGCGACAGAGGAAGGATAGGTCGCAATTACCGGCGATTGCGGAAACTACGGTGGAGCTTTCCGGTCATGCCGGATGTGGCGAATGATAGGGGCCGCTATCCGAGATCTTCTCGCGGAATGCCCGGCAGGCAAATTGTGCCGCTCGTGGTTCGCTCGAGGAATTTTCGATCGTGCGACACGATCACCATCGCCTGGGGCAATTCGGCGAGAACCTCCACCAGCCGGTCGGTCGCCTCGAGGTCCAGCCCGGCGGCCGGTTCGTCGAGCAAGAGCACTTCCGGCTGCATGGCCAGCACGGTGGCCAACGCAACCAGCCGTTTCTCGCCGCCGGAAAGCTTGTGCGTGACACGATTCCCGTAGTCCGACAATCCGAGCCTTCCGAAAGTTTCGGCAACAATACGGTGAACGTCGCCGCGAGATTGTCCCAAGTTCAACGGTCCGAACGCGACGTCCTCGACCACGGTGGGGCAGAACAACTGATCGTCGGAATCCTGGAAGAGCAGCCCGGCCCGGCAGCGAACTTCGTGAAAATCGGCTTCCTGCTGACGCACACGTCCGAACGCCTCGATCCGGCCGGACGTCGGACGCAGCAGCCCGACGATCAAGTGCAGGAGCGTTGTCTTGCCGCTGCCGTTGGGCCCGACCAGCGCTACCCGCTGACCGGGATCGAGCCGGAAGTTGCACCCGCGCAACACGAGCCGCACAGGACTATCGGCGATGGGGCCATAGGCGAAGTCGACGTCGTGCAATCGGATCAACGGTTCGGTCATAGCCACTGCAACAGAGCCAAGGTGAAAAGAATAACGGTCGAAGCGATACAGAACGGAAGGTCGCGCCGCGAGAAGGCGAAGTGGTCCAGCAGATGGAACTTTCCCCGAAAACCTCGACACTTCATGGCCGCCATGACCCGTTGCGACCGGTCGAAACTTCGTACCAGCAGCATGCCGATCAGGTAGCCGTAGGTGCGGTACGTATGGCCGTCCATTCGCGGCCGGAACCCACGAACCTTCATGGCCGACCAAAGCCGCAGCATCTCGCCGTGCAACACGTCGAGATAGCGGACCGTCAGCAGCAGCAAGTGCGTGAGTTTGTCGGGCACGTGCAGGTGGCTCAACGTATGCCCCAGCGTCGTGGCGTCCATCGAGCCGAGCAACGACAACAGCGCCAGCATGATCGCGTTGGCCTTCAATGCGACGGTTGCCCCCAGCAGCAGCCCTTCGCGCGTCGGGCAGATCGGGCCGATCGTCAGCAGCGACGTGCCGGCCGTCGTCAGCGGCAGCAGGAGAATCAGCGGTAGCAGGAGTCCGCCCAGCAGCAAGAGTCGGCCGATGACCACGCGAAGCGACACCCCCGACAGTGCCGTGGCGCAAAGCATGACGGCCAGCGCCGAGCCGAGCACGACAAATCGATCGGCCATGGCGACCACGACCGAAAAAGCCACCGCCGAGACGAGCCGCGCGCGTGGGTCGGTCCGTCCAATCCACGAGAGCGTGTCGCGTGCAACAGGTTGGAGCAGAGAGGGCATCGTGATGCGGGTCCAGTCAACGGCCTCGCTTCTGTAGGCGAAGCACTCCGAGGAAGTAGAAAGCCACGCCCGCGATGCCGAAAATGAATCCGATGCCCCCCAGGATATCACGTTTGCGGACCGTTTGTTCGTATTTCTGTAGCTGCAAGGCAAGTTCGTCCAGTTTGCGCTGAATCGTCTCCAAGTCCGCTTCGGTCGCTGTCGTTGGGGGCACGCCGTCACGAGACGGCAAGTCGGCGGGAAGTTGCGATGCGGTTACCAAGAGTTCGCCGCCATGGCCGTCGCCCGTGTCGACCAACAGACGATGGTCGCAACGATACGTCGCTTCGAGATTGAACTGGCCCTGCTCATCCGTTGTCGTCTTGCCGATCTCCTCGTTCGCGGGATCCAACGCCCGGACCGTTGCGCCGCGGACCGGTGTATCGCCATGGTAAGAGGCCGTTCCCCGAATCACTCGGCCGTCGACCGTGGCCGTCACGTGAATGCCATGAGCCATGGCCGAAGATGGCAACAGCCAAAGCACGGCGAGGATGCACAGAGGAAGCCTAGCCATGAGCGAGTTCTTGGGCGGCGGGGACAAGCGTTGGTGCTTCGAGCAGTTCCGGGCAAACCTTTCGCAGCAGCACGACGATGCTGCCGGTGACCAGGCCTTCGAGCACGGCCAGCGGAACGTGGGCGATCACGAACGCATAGCCGAACACCTCGAACGCCTTGCCCGTCGCCAGCAGTGCCATACCGCCGATCGAGGCGCCGAGGAGGATGCCGACGGCCGCCGCGGCAAAGCCGATCCGAAAGACGACGACTTCCGAATCGTTACCGACGGCCCGGCGGAACAGGTAATGGCACGCCACGGCCGGCGTGGCCATGATCAGGGTGTTCAGCCCAAGGGTCGTGTAGCCGCCGAAGAAGGGCAGGAACACGGCCTGCAACGACAGGGCGACCAACACGGCGGGAAAGGCGGCCCAACCGAGCACCAGGCCCATCAGACCGATCAGTGTCAAGTGGACGGTTGCCGGCCCCAAAGGCAGATGGATCAGCGAGCCGGCAAAAAACGCCGCACTCAGCAGCGCCACGCGAGGGATCCGTTCATAGTCGAGCCGGTACAGTCCAATTGCCGTACCGGCAACCGCAGCCGCAGCCGAGGCTACTAGTACCACCTGACCGTGGGGTGTGCCCGCCAAAACGCCTTCGTAGATATGCATGGTCCGAGCCTCGGTCGCCAGAGCGGTAATACGGATATCGATATTGTAACACTGTATGCATCGGCTGTCTAGATGCCCTGGCACCACGCTGAGCCGCGTGTTCACCTTCCCGTTTAGCTGTCGCCGGCACGGCGACTTGACGGTTTAGCTGTCGCCGGCACGGCGACTTGACGTTCGAAGACACTCTTAGCCAAGCCGCCGTGCCGGCGGCAGCCAAACGGGCGGACATCGAAATCGGCGAGCCAGTTGCAGGGGGAACCCGTAGCCGCGACAATGGCCGGGAACTGGACACTTTGCCAACGTACGGCAAGCTCGCGAAACGGAAAGACCAAGGAGAAACGTCGATGAGATGGAACCCCACTGCAAAATGGACACTCGCGATCGTAGCGGTCTGCTGCCTCGCATCGCCCCTTTACGCAAAACAGGCGGAAAACCGGCCGAACATCGTCTTGGTCTTCATCGACGACATGGGCTGGGGCGACTTCTCGTGTTTCGGCAACGACGCCGTCCGGACCCAGAACATCGACCGACTGGCCGCCGGCGGCGTGCGGTTCGAGCAGTTCTACGTCAACTCGCCCATCTGTTCGCCGTCGCGCGTCGCGATTTCCACCGGCCAGTATCCGCAACGGTGGCGCATTACCTCCTACCTGAACAACCGCCGCAGCAACATCGAACGCGGCATGGCCCAGTGGTTGGACCCGGGGGCGCCGATGCTGGCTCGGATGTTGCACGACGCGGGATACGCGACCGGGCATTTCGGCAAGTGGCACATGGGCGGCCAACGCGATGTGGGCGAAGCGCCGCTGATCACCGAGTACGGGTTCGATGCCTCGCTGACCAACTTCGAGGGGCTTGGGCCCCGGGTGTTGCCGCTGAAGGACGCCTACGACGGACGGCCGCCGCAGAAACATGCGCTCGGGTCCGACCGACTCGGCCGCGGACCGATCACCTGGGAAGACCGATCGAAGGTGACCGTCTCGTTCACCTCCGCCGCACTCGATTTCGTCAAGCAAGCCGAAGCAAGAGACCGGCCCTTCTACATCAATCTCTGGCCGGACGACGTCCACTCGCCGTTCTTTCCACCCAAAGCACGTCGCGGCAACGGGGCCAAGCGAACGCTCTATCACGGTGTTCTCGATACGATGGACGAACAACTGGGCGTGCTGTTCGACTTCATTCGCGACAACGAAAAGCTGCGTGACAACACGCTGATCCTCATCTGCTCGGACAACGGACCCGAACTTGCACGATAAAGCGATCGTCGTAGCGTGGAATATGTCCGGGGATTTCGTTACGCTGTGCCTACGGCGTCCAAGCCCACCGGCGGCGACCGGTGGGACCCGGCGCATGCACTCGGTCGGCCCCACCGGTCGCCGCCGGTGGGCTTGGACGGGTGCCATCATGTCAG
>JAZFUB010000472.1:0-5277 GCA_036447015.1 Thermoguttaceae bacterium
CCGTTTCAGGGCGGTGCTGCGGGACTGTTGAGCTATGAATTGGGACGCAGTCTGGAGACGTTACCCACGCCGGCCTTCGACGAATTCGAGGTCCCCGCCCTGGCCGTCGGGCTGTACGATGCGGTCGTTGCCTTCGATCACGTCGACGACCGAGCCTGGATCCTCTCGCAAGGGCTGCCCGAATGCGATCCGGCGCGGCGGCAGCGCCGGGCGAAGAGGCGATTGGATCAAGTGATCGGGTGGCTCGATGCGGAACCCTCCTCGCGTTGCGGCCCCGATAGTCAACCCCGAGGTGCTCCGATCCCTATGGACGAACTGGCGCCGCAGCATTCGGTTACCAGCCCGTCCGGACCATCGGAGTTGACCAGTAGTTTCTCCAAGAAAGAGTATCTCAGAGCGGTCGGCCGGGCGATCGACTACATCTATGCGGGCGACGTTTTTCAGGTCAACCTGGCCCAGCGGCTCTTGTTTCCCGCCCGAGACGATTCCGTCTCGCTCTACCGGCGTTTGCGACGTCGCAATCCGGCCCCGTTCGGCGGCTACTTCGACCTGTCGGACTTTCAGATCGTCAGTGCGTCGCCCGAGCGGTTCCTTCGCATCACGGGACCCGATGTCGAGACCCGCCCGATCAAGGGAACCCGGCAACGGACCGGACAGGCGGCGACCGACGCGGCGTTGGAAATCGAGTTGCGGCAGAGCGAAAAGGATCGGGCCGAGAACGTGATGATCGTCGACCTGTTGCGGAACGATCTTTCGCGGGTGTGCGAGCCCGAGAGCGTGTATGTGAGCCAATTGTGCGACATTGAAAGGTACGAGTACGTCATGCATCTCGTCTCGGCCGTTTGTGGTCGGCTGCGTGGCGACCGCTGCCCGTTGGACCTGGTGCGAGCGGCCTTTCCCGGCGGTTCGATCACGGGTGCTCCGAAAGTCAGAGCCATGGAGATCATCGCCGAACTGGAGCCCGTGGCGCGAGGGCCGTACTGCGGTTCGCTCGGATACTTGGGGTTCGACGGTTCCTTGGACCTGAATCTTTTGATCCGCACGATCACGGCCGGCCGCGGTTGGTGGCAAGCACCGGTCGGCGGCGGTATCGTTGCCCAGTCGGTCCCCGAGTTGGAGTACGCCGAAACCTGGCACAAGGCCGAAGGACTGATTCGGGCACTGAACTGAGCACTGAACTGGGCACTGACATGATTCTCTTGATCGACAACTACGACAGTTTCGTTTTCAATCTGGCCCGGTACCTCCAGCGGCTGGGTCACTCGACGCGTGTGGTTCGCAACAGCGCGATCGATACGGCGACGGTTCGGGCCTTGCAGCCGGAGGCGATCGTGCTGTCGCCCGGGCCGTGTACGCCCGACAAGGCCGGTTGCTCGCTGGAGTTGGTTCGGAGTTTCTTCGACGAGTTGCCGATCTTGGGGATCTGCCTCGGGCATCAGGCGATCGCCGAGGCGCTCGGCGGCCGGGTCGTTCGGGCCACCGAACCGGTCCACGGTCGCAGTTCGCCGGTTCGGCACGACGGACGGGGTGTGTTCGAAGGTATGCCGAGCCCGATCGTCGCATGCCGCTACCATTCGCTCGTGGTGCAGGAGGACTCGTTGCCGGATTGCCTGGAGGTTTCGGCTCGGCTGGACGACGGGACGGTGATGGCACTGCGTCATCGCGGGCGGCCGGTGGTCGGGTTGCAGTTTCACCCGGAATCGATCCTGACCGATTTCGGCTATGCCCTGCTCGCGAGGTTCCTGCGTCTGGCCGGCTTGACGGTACCGTCCGAGATACCCGGCATTGACACGGAGTACCCCGAGAGTGTGTAATGGATAGATGGATACACGGCCCCCATCCCGGCTCTTGCGAATATCGCGACGAGGCCCTTGGTGCCGGCTCACCATCGTCGCGTTTGGGCTGATGCTCATGCTCGGCACGCCCGGCGGCATCGCTCGTTCTGCCGAGGATGTCCCGACTTCGCAGGAGATCGACTCGGCAATCCTGGCCCTGGGCGACGCCGATTTCGGGACACGCCAGGACGCGTCGCGGTTTCTTTGGAAGGCGGGCAGAGCGGCCCAGCCGGCCTTGAATCGGGCTCTTCGGAGCGAGGACGTCGAGGTCGTCGATCGGGTGCAACGAATTCTCCGTCAGTTCCGATACGGCATCTACTTCGACACGCCCGACGACGTTGTCGAGTTGATCGGCCAATACCGTTTCGGCACCCAAACCACGAAAGTGACCGCCCTGAAAGCATTGCGTGATATGGGCGAAATGACGACGCTGCTGACGCTGGTGCGAAGCGAAGCGGAGGAAGGAACACGAAATCAGCTTCTCGGTAGTCTTCTGAAGGATCTCGATGCGATCGTCGGACGGCTTTTCATCGAAGGCGAGTGGGCCACGGCGGAGCAGTTGCTGCGGATGGGCTCGCTCACCGACAAGGGAATCCGCGACTATGCCGCCTATCTCGTGTTGCGAGACGGCATCGAACAGCAGATTGCCGAAGTGCGCCGGCGCATGGCCGAGGATTCGCTTGCGGTCAACGCCAAACGGAGCGACGCAAAACAGTTGGCCTATTGCCTTCGCGCCAAAGGCGATCTGCAAAACGCCCTGGTGGCGGCCCAGCACGCTTCGGACGACACGCTTATGGGCGGGCTTCTCTTCGAGATGGGACGTTGGAAGGAGTTGGCCGGCCGATACGAGGCCATGGCCGCAGACGCCGACAATCGGTTGATTACCGGCGGTATCGTTCACCTGGGCTACCTGGCTGCCTATCACCGCCTCGCGGGCAATGCCGAACCGAGCGATCGGGCCGTTGCATCCATTAAGGAGCTTGCCCGGAACAAGCCGAACAAAGTCGCCTATTGCGCCGAAGCGCTGATGGTCAACGATCGGCTCGACGATGCGCTCGAACTGTTCCAAGAGCAAGACAGCACGTCCGAGTTCGACGTCCTTTGTCTCCAGTATCGCTTTGGCGAAGCACTCGCACTGGCCGGCATGGAAGACGCCGGCCAACTGCCTTCCTCATGGTTTGGTGAGGTCGACAAGGACGCCGCCGCACCCCAATCCACGCGCGGCCGGTTCGACTTGGGACTTGCCCTGGCCGCAACGTTCATGCGGTTGGGTGAAGACGAGACGGCAGTCGAGTTGTTCTCGCAACTGGCTCGGGCGGCCGAAGACGACAACAGTCTTTCTCTGCACAAGGTGTGCCAGGTTGAGATCGAGGCCGGCCTGACGGAAGAAGCTTTCGAGCACGCGGCGGTCGCACTCTTGGGGCAATGGAGCGCTCCGGTGCTTCGCGCCGTGTTTCCTAATCACGGCGATTCGGCCGAAGTCTGGTGGACGACGTTGAATCGAGGGGGGGCCGCCGATTCGCCGTTAACCGTCTTGCAACGAATCGGCACTCTGCTTGCCGTATCGGGCCAAGTCGATGCGACCGACGATGGCTGGAAGGACGACGTCTTGCAGGCAGAACGGGAGTCCGGGGTGCTCACGCAGGCCAATCGAGCGAAGTGTCTTCTGGCACTGGCAGAGACGTGTCTGGCACACGGCCAGGGCACGATGGGCCGGCAATACCTCGAAAAGGCGATCAAGGAGGCCCCCTCGACGGCGGCGATGATCCGGCTCGGCGATCTGTGCGAGGACGACGAATTGTGGCGGGATGCGGCCGGGTGGTATCGAAAAGCGTGGCAGGCAGACCGCTCGAAGCCGACGGCACTTTACCTGCAGGGCCGTGCGCTCACGGAAGCGGGCGAGTCGGCCGAGGGGCGGACGTTGATCGAAGCGGCCCGACTGACTCCGCTGGGCAACGCCGAGACGAGATGCGAGTTCGCCGAGCAATTGTACGGTCGGGGTTTCGAAGAGGAAGCCATCGCCCAATGGGAGTTGACCGTTCGCACCGGCGAGCTTCAGGTCTGGCCCGTGCATCGGGCGGCCGAATGTCTTGGACTGCATGCTGTCGGCAACGACGACCTGAAGGCGGCCGAGTATTTGCAACGCCCCCTGCTGAAATGTCTGCAATCGAGCACGGCCAAGTGGGAAATCGGCGACTACCTTCGGCGTGTCCACCTGATCCACAAGCTGCGTGCCCGAGGACTGCTCGCGGCCGGCCGGGTGGAAGAGGCCCTGCGGGAGATCGAACTGGCCCGATCGACTTTGCCGGGCCGGATCGAACTGGCCACGGAGTTGGTCCCCCTGCTCGAAGCGGCCGGTCGTCAGACGCAAGCCGACGAGCTGTTCGCCCAGGTGTACGACGTCAACCACGCGGTCTGCACACGGTTCGCATCGGCCGCCGGTTTCCACCATGACCTGGCAATTTTGGCGAGCCAATGCGGGCGGCGTCTCGACGAGGCGCTGAAGCACGCAGAAAGGGCCGTTGCGTTGTTTCCGGACAATCCAGCGTATCTCGACACGTTGGCCGACGTCCGCCGACGTCTGGCCCAAGACTCGCCATGACCAAGCGCGAAGTGACTCGCCTCGTACTGCAAGGAAAGCGGCCGCCCTATGTGCCTTGGTCGTTCGGTTTGACCCAAGAGGCCAAGCAGACGTTGCAGACGCACTACGGCGATTGCGATCTGGAAGTCCCGCTGGAAAACCATCTCCTGAAACTGGGCAGCGATATCGGCCTCTTTACCGATGTCGGCAGCAGTCGCGTGCAAGATGCTTTCGGCGTGCTCTGGGATCGTACCATTGACAAGGACATCGGCAACGTCGAAGGCAGCGTGCTTGCCGAGCCGACGCTCGCGGGCTACGAGTTCCCCGATCCACTCGACGGCCGCTTCTTCGAGGACATCCCCGAGAAGATCGACCGATTTCCCGACCGGTTTCGCGTCTTTCAGATTGGCTTCTCGCTGTACGAACGGGCATGGACGCTCAGGGGGCTGGAGAACCTGATGATGGATTTCCACGACCATCCCGACTTCGTGCATCGGTTGTTCGCCGCGATAGCCGACTACAACATGGCCCAAGTGACCGAGGCCGTGAAGTACGACATCGATGCGGTCTATTTCGGCGATGATTGGGGGCAGCAACGGGGGCTGCAAATGGGCCCGAAAACTTGGCGAACATTCATCTACCCGGTGCTGCGGAGGATGTACAAGACGGTCCGCGACGCGGGAAAGTTCGTCATGATCCACTCCTGCGGCGACGTCGACGAACTGTTCGACGATCTTGTAGGGATCGGGCTGAACTGCTTCAACCCGTTCCAGCCGGAGGTGATGGACGTCGACGCCCTGGTGACGAAGTATCGCGGCCGGCTCGCCTTCCACGGCGGCATGTCCACGCAGAAGACGCTGC
>JAZFUB010000473.1:0-11224 GCA_036447015.1 Thermoguttaceae bacterium
TGGCGGTCACGGCCGTGAAGGGAAAGGCCTGGGCCGAGGAATGGGGCGTGCCGTTCTGCGCCGGACTGATCGTCGGAGAGGCCGTGCTTTCGCTGATGATCAATGCCTTGGTGCTGTGCATAGGATAGTGCAGGAAAATGAAATTGCTCGGTCAATTGCTGGTTTGGGGGTCGTTGGCCGTCGGGGCCTTGGCCGCCGCCACCGCCTATCTTGCGTCGTTGGATGCGCCGAACGAACAACTGGTCGGCCTGACGTTGGCCGCGCCGGCAGGCGTTGTCGAACTGCCCGACGGGACTCATGGGCCAATCGCCGAGAAGGACGAGAAGATCTCCGAGTCAACGCTGCTGACGCTGCGCAAAGCGGGAGTTCGCAACCTTCGCGTCAAGGAGTTCGACTTCGGCCGATGGCGTGGAAAATGGTACTTCGCCGCCTCCCTGGTCGTGCTGCTGTTGGGCGGGCGGATCACGCGGCAAAGCAGCAAGTCGAAGATCGCCGCCGAGGCCAAGGACGGACATGCCAAGTCGCCCAAACAGACCTTGCAGGCGATCGCCGAAGCGGTGGATCGATTGCGGGCCGATCTGACCGGCATGCCGGACGCCGTAGCGCAAACCGAGGCCGTCGTCGAGCGGCTCGACGAACTGCAAAAGACCCATATGACGGCACTGGTCGATGCCCGAGAGGCACTCGTTGCGACGCTCGGCCTGGCGGGCTATGCCGGGCTGATGGATGCCTATGCGAGCGCCGAACGGCAGATCAACCGAGCCTGGTCGGCCGCGGCCGACGGTGCCGATCACGAAATGATCGCTTGCCTGGAAGAAGCAAGCGTGTTGTTCGAACAGGCGCGACGCAAACTCTAAAACGTCAGGATCACGTCGGCCGCCAGCGTGAACTGATCGGTGCTGGTGCCGTTGTTGAATGGCAACGGGTGTGGTCCTGCCGCATTGGCCTGTCCGTCGTACCAGTCCCATCGAACCTCGGGCCGGATGGTGAGGTTGGCCTTCGGTTTCCAGTTCAGGCCCATCGTCAGGGCGTTGAAGTTGCCCGCATATCCGGGTGCACCGGCCCAGCCGCGAGCCCCGGGCAGGTTGTTCAATCCGAGCACGGCAGTTCCATCGTCGTCGCGGAACCATTCGTATCGCATGCCGACGGCCCAATGTGGATTGAGCGTGTAGAGCAGATACTGATTGATCCCGTAGGTCTCGGCGTGTCGGCCGGCCAAGGCCGCAACGTTGTCTCTTCGGACAATGTCGCTCTGAATGACGTAGAGCAGCTTGCTGGTGACCTGCTGCTTGATGACCAGGCTGTGGATCGCCTCGTCTTCGACGGCGGCCGCGTCATTGCGACCGAGGTCGAAGGCATAGGCCACGGAGGTTCGCCCACCCGGGGCGGTCCACAGGACGCCGCTCTGGTAGTTCAGTCTTCCGTTGTCGTCTTCGAAGCGGTGGACGCCCTGATGGAAACCGGCAAACATCACCGTACGATCGGAGATCGCGTATTTGCCCATCAGGCCGGTGATGAGAACCGGCTCGGCGTACTGCATCGCATAGGAATGGGAATAGAAGAAATTGTCCATCGGCGGGACGCTTTCGTAGCCGAGAAGGCCCGCCATTCGGCCCATTCTGACCGACAGATCGTTCCATGCCACCTCGGCATACATCTGTGGGATGGAAAGCCCGTAGAGCAAGTTCGACCGGTTGATCCGATCGTCGAGCCCCAGGCCGTGATTGGCCGTCGTGCGGTAGTCGGTTCCGTAGAGGAAATCGACCCGCCCGCCGATATCGAAACCGCATCCGCCCGTATCGACCGGCCGCTCGAAGTAGAGCCACAGCTTGTTCATTTGAAATTCGCCGCTCCGGTCCGTCGGCAACAACGGACCGTTGAAGTCGTCGGCCGGGTTGTCGGTGTTGAGCGTGATGCCTGCCTGGACGAACCCTCCGTTGTCGATGCCCAGTCGCTGCAGCGAGTAGGGCCGCGGCATCTGCCAAGGATCGGCAGCCAACCATCCACCGAAAATGTCTTCCCGGCCGTACGTGTCGCCGCAGCCGGCCATTTCATCGCATATCGGTTCGCAGACTCCGTGAGACAACGGGGCGGGAGAGATTGCGTCCTTCGCCTGTTCCGTAGCGGACTCTTCCATTTCGTTGCCGACGGCAAAATCGGGATAGTTGTACCCATAGGCTGCGAAATTCGCGGATGCCGGCTGTTGGAGTCCCTCGGCACGAGCCGAGCCGAGCACAAGCAGTCCCAACATACTGACGGCAAGAGAGCATTTCACGATTCTCATGATCCGATTCTCCTTCTACGAGCAGACCGGCCGGACGCACCGGACAGGCGGTGCGCGGCAAAGGGGGCGGAAAGGTGCCCTCAGTCGGGCATGCAACTCACTCGAAGGGCCGCATGGCGGCAGGGCAATCAAACAAGCTAAGTCCCTAGTCGGATTGCGGCATCGCGCATCTGGCAGAATTTCAGCCCCCTTGCGGTGATAAGATAGGAAAACACGGCAAGTTCGTCTGGTTGGGTGGATTAAATGAAATATTGGCGACCTTGACGGCGTTTTCGTATGCTACACTGCGCCCCAATTCACACCCCCAAGAGGCGTGGCAGCGCCAGCTTCTTCCCGACTCTTGTGGGAACGTCTATAATACAGGTCTCTCGAGAGGCCGTTTGGCGTATCCCAGTGGAGCAGACCGTGACGGAGCAACTCGCCAAGACAAAGCAACCGACCGTTCGCATCGGGGCGGTCGGCTATCTGAATGCTCGACCTTTGATCCTGACCCTGCCCCAACTCGTTCCCGAGGCTCGAATTACGGTCGATCTGCCAAGCCGGCTGGCCGACGGGCTGGCCGACGGGCGGCTTGACGTGGCGATGGTCCCCTCGATCGAGTACTTCAGAAACCCCGAGTGGACGATCGTTTCCGACGCGTGTGTCGCCTGCGACGGGCCGGTTCGCAGCGTGAAACTGTTTGGCCGGGTGCCGGTCGAGCGGATCCGCACGCTTGCCCTCGATGAAGGGTCGCGTACGAGTGCCGCCTTGGTTCGCATCCTGTTGAAGGAGCGTTTTGGGCTCGAACCGCAGCTCTATCCGCTTCCGATCGGGGCTTCGCTCGAAGATGCCGAGGTCGATGCGGTGATGCTGATTGGCGATCGGGCAATGCTGCCGATGGCGGGCCGGTATGAGTTCGTTTGGGACTTGGGCGACGAGTGGTCGCGTTGGACCGGGTTGCCCTTCGTTTTCGCGATGTGGATTGCCCGATCCGGGATCGATCTGCAGGACGTGGCCGAGGCGTTATCGACGGCCCGCGACGAGGGGGTCGAACGCTTGGACCAGATTGCCCGATGCGAAGCGCCCAAGCTGGGCCTGTCGCAGCACGAGTGCCGGGCTTACCTTCGCGAGAACCTCGACTTTCAACTGCGCGAGCGCCAGCGTCAGGGGCTCCAGCGGTTTCGTGAACTGGCCGCTCGACACGGCCTTGTCCCGGCGGGAGTGGAACTTGTCTTCTACGATCAACCGACTGCTCGATGACGTGGTTGCCGGCCAGCGGTTGGACCCTCGACAGGGGCTTCAGTTGCTCGAGTCGAACGATCTGGCCGCGCTGGGCCGTGGGGCCGACGCGGTGACTCGGCGGTTGCATCCCGAACCGTACCGAACCTTCAATATCGATCGAAACATCAACTATACGAACATCTGTACCAGCGGATGCCGCTTCTGTGCGTTCTCGCGAAAACCCGGCAGCGCGGACGGCTACGTGATCGAGCGTGAGGAACTCTACCGGAAGATCCAAGAGACGATCGAGCTCGACGGAGATCAGATTCTTCTGCAAGGCGGCATGCACCCGGAGCTGAAAATTGGCTGGTACGAAGAGTTGCTTCGCGATATCAAGCAACGTTTTCCGCAGATCAACATCCATGGGTTCGGCCCGCCGGACATCGATCACTTGGCCACGCTCTGCGAGCTTCCACTTGAAGAAGTGCTCGATCGGCTCCGAGCGGCCGGACTGGGGAGCCTGCCGGGCGGTGGGGCCGAAATCCTCGTCGACCGCGTCCGCGAGAAGATCAGTCCTTGCAAAACATCGGCCGGCCGCTGGCTCGAAGTTTGTCGCCAATGGCACTCATTGGGAGGGAAAGGCTCGGCGACGATGATGTTCGGCCACGTCGAAACGACGGCCGATCGGATCGAACACCTCGAACAGTTACGACGATTGCAGGACGACACGGGCGGATTCACGGCATTTATCTGCTGGACCTTTCAGCCGGGCAATACGGAACTGGCCGAACTGCCGAAGAAGGGTGCACTGGACTACCTCAGGATGCTCGCCGTCAGCCGTCTGTATCTCGACAATTTCCCGAATCTGCAGGCGAGTTGGGTCACCCAGGGCATGAAGATCGGGCAATTGGCCCTTCGATTCGGCGCCAACGACATGGGCAGCCTGATGATCGAGGAGAACGTCGTAGCGGCGGCCGGAACCACGTTTCGAACCGACGAGCCCCAAATCCGACGGCTGATCGAGCAGGCCGGCTACACCCCTCGAAGAAGGAATGTCTTTTACCAGATCATCGAGTAGCCGGCCGGCGTCATAAGCTAAGCTACCGTAAGGAGTTCATTACCCCAAGTTTCCGTATTTTTCACCGCGAGCAACCCCAGTTTATCATGATTCACGTCGACGGACTCGTCAAACATTATGCCGATATGCGACGAGGCCAGTTCGTGGCGTTGGGGGGAATCAGTTTCCACGCCGAGCCGGGCCAGATTTTCGGGCTCCTGGGTCCCAACGGAGCCGGCAAGACGACCGCGCTGAGAATCCTCGGCACGATGCTACGTCCCACGGCCGGCACCGCGACGGTCAACGGCTACGATGTGCTGACGCAGCCGTCCCAGGTGCGGCACCACATCGGTTTCATGTCGGCCAACACGGCCGTCTACGACCGCATGACCGCTTGGGAGATGGTCGAGTATTTCGGCCGGCTCTACGGGATCGACAAAGAGGAGCTCAACCAGCGGATGGAAATCCTGTTCGAGCGGCTGAAGATGAACGACATCCGCGATCTGCTCGGCGCGAAAATGTCGACCGGCATGAAGCAGAAAGTTTCGATTGCCCGGGCGATCGTTCACGACCCGCCGGTGTTGATCTTCGACGAGGCGACCGCCGGGCTCGACGTGCTGGTTGCCCGGGCGCTGCTGAACACCGTGGCCGAGTTGCGCGATCACGGCAAGTGCATCCTTTTCTCGACGCATATCATGCGCGAGGCCGAAAAGCTTTGCGATCGGGTCGCGATCATCCATCGCGGCCATCTGCTTGCCGAGGGGACTCTGGAAGCGTTGCGGGAGCAATACCAAGAGCCCGATCTGGAGGAATTGTTCTTCCAGTTGATTTCCAGCCACGACGAGGCCCATTCGACGGTCGAAGCACGATACTAGCACGACGAGGCGACGTTTGCCGCCGAACACGAATGCCCGACAGGCAACACGTATGAACCTTAAGAACGTCAAGCTGATCCTTTCTCGCGAGGTCCGCGATCAATTGCGCGATCGGCGAACGCTGTTCATGATGTTCGTCTTGCCGATCCTGCTGTATCCGCTCTTGGGAATGCTTTTCCTTCAGATCCAACAGTTCGTGCAGGACAAACCGGTTCGCGTGTTGGTGGTCGGGGCGGAAGACTATCCGGACCTTCCGCCGCTGTTCGAGAATGAATCGTTTGCCGAGAGCCTTTTTTCGGATCCGAAGGACACCCGTCTGCTCGAAGTGCATTTCCCGCCCAACGAGCCGGACGACCCCGGTAGCACCGCCGACCCGTTCGCCGAGGCTCAGCGTGCGGTCAGGGCAAGAGAGTATGACGCGGCGATCTACTTTCCCGAGGGTTTTGGCGAGGAGTTGCAGCGATTTCGCCGGGCGATCGAGGAACGCGTATCTCGGGCGGAAGAGATTTCCTTGGCCGATGCGCAGGGCTCGCCCTTGAAGGTGCCTAACCCGATGATCATCCACGATTTCGACTCGACGAAATCGATGATGGCCTACGACCGCCTGAATGTTGCGATCCGAGCATGGAGGGAACTGGTCGGAGAGAGTAACCTGGCTGCCGGTGGGATTCCGGCTTCGGCGGCCAGCCCTTTCGATCCGCAATCGTCCCCCGTCGGCGACCCGTCGGCCTCTCGCAGCGCGTCGATGTGGTCGAAGATTCTGCCGGTGCTGATGTTGATTTGGGCGCTGACCGGCGCGTTCTATCCGGCGGTGGACCTCTGTGCGGGCGAAAAGGAACGTGGCACGTTGGAAACGCTGCTGTGTAGCCCGGCCGAGCGAAGTGAGATCGTGCTGGGCAAGCTGGGGACGATCATGCTCTTCAGCATGGTGACGGCCGTGTTGAACCTGGCCAGCGTCGGACTGACCGGGTGGTTGGTTTTCGGCGGGCGTCCCGAGTTCGGGCCGCCTTCGTCGATGGCCATCCTCTGGCTGATGATCGCGTTGGTGCCGATCGCGGCCGTTTTCAGCGCGTTGTGCCTGGCCCTGGCCGCATTCGCTCGGAGTACGAAAGAGGGGCAGTATTATCTGATGCCCCTGCTGCTGATCACGATGCCCCTGGCCGTGCTGCCGATGGCGCCGGCCGTGGAATTGAACCTTGGCAACGCCCTGATCCCCATCAGCGGCCTGGTGCTTCTGCTGCGCAGCGCCATGGAAGGCAACACGATGCTGGCAATACAATATCTGCCGGTCGTCGTGGGCGTTCAGTTGCTGGCCTGCATGTTGTCGATCCGTTGGGCGATCGACCAGTTCAACTCCGAGTCGGTTTTGTTCCGCGAGAGTGAGCGGCTCGACGTGGGACTCTGGCTGCGGCACCTATTGCGCGATCGTCGGCCGACGCCCACGGTTGCCGGTGCGCTCAGTTGCGGTGTGCTGATCTTGGTATTGAAGTTCTTTACGAGTCTTTCGGCGAGCCCGATGAACCATTTCGGCGACCTCGCCCGATCGACCGTCATCACCCAACTCGTGGTGATTGCCGTGCCCGCGATCTTCATGACGTTCTTGCTGACCAGCAGTGCGCGAGAGACGCTGCTGTTGATGCGACCCGCATGGCGAGCCGTACCGGCAGCCGCTCTGCTGGCGCTGATGCTTCACCCGGCCGTGAATGCCTTACAGGTCGTTGTCCAGCGTCTGTACCCGATCAGCGAGAACGTGCGAGAGGCGTTGCAGACGCTCACGAAGATGTTTACCGACGCACCGTTCTGGCAGTTGGCCCTGGTGCTTGCGGTCCTGCCGGCGGTATGCGAAGAATTCGCTTTCCGTGGCTTCCTTCTCTCCGGGTTCCGCCACTTGGGGCACAAATGGCGGGCGATCGTGTTCAGCGCCCTTTTCTTCGGGCTGGCTCACGGCATTTTGCAGCAATCGTTGATTGCATGCGTCGTGGGCGTGGTGCTTGGCTACGTGGCCGTGCAGACGGGCAGTATCTTTCCGTGCATGGTCTTTCATGTGCTGCACAATACGCTGGCGTTGGCCATGACCCGAATCAACCCCGAGGTGTTGGGATGGCCGCTGCTGAGGCGCTTGATGGTTCTCAACGAGGAAGGTGACTACGTC
Source organism: Thermoguttaceae bacterium (assembly GCA_036447015.1). Classification (GTDB taxonomy): domain Bacteria; phylum Planctomycetota; class Planctomycetia; order Pirellulales; family Thermoguttaceae; genus JAZFUB01. The sequence continues at coordinate 7,569 of JAZFUB010000473.1, forward strand.
TACAGTTGGCCGACCATCGTGGGCGGCCTGTTCGCCTCGCTGTTGATTCTGCTATGGTTCAGACGACTTCGCTACCAACGATCGTCGGAAGAGAAGCTGCAAGACGCAATCGATCGGGGGTTGCACAGCGACGAAGAACCGGAGATCATGGTGCAGTCGCTGGCCGCGCCGCCGCAGTAGCCCGTTTAGCTGCCGCCGGTACGGCGGCTTGACGTGTGAACGCACTTTCGACCAAGTCGCCGTACCGGCGACAGCTAAACGGACTGGCGTCGAAATCCGAGAGTTTCCGATCGCATGCAAAGATACCGAGCCCGATACGTGTTTCCCGTCAGCGGCGAACCGATCGCCGACGGGGTGGTGACCGTCGACGGACCTCGAATCGTTGCCGTGGGCGAGCGAGCGTCCGACGCCGTGACGAAAGACTTGGGCAACGTCGCCATTCTGCCGGGACTGGTCAACGCGCACACGCATCTGGAGTTCAGCGATTTGGACGTTCCGCTGGGGACGCCGGGCATCGCGTTCGTCGACTGGCTGAGCCTGGTCATCGAGTCGTTCCGCCAGGCAGATCGCCAGGTAGAAGCGGCGATTCGCACGGGGTTGCAGGAGAGCCTTCGCTTGGGAACGACCTTGCTGGGCGAAATCGCTCAACCGGGCTGGCCGTGCGAGGAGTTCGAGCGGGCCGAACTCGACGCAACCGTTTTCCTCGAACTGATCGCGCCGACGGCCGACCGGATGACTCCGCTTTTCGAGGTGGCTGAGAAACATGTACGGGCCGAAGGTTCCTCGGGCTGTCCGCAACCGGGACTTAGCCCGCATGCGCCCTATAGCGTTTTTCCCCCGCTGTTCGAGCAGGCCGTTTCGCTCTCTGCCACGTACCGAGTTCCGTTGGCGTTTCATTTGGCCGAGTCGCGTGAGGAAATGCAACTGCTGCGATCGGGCACGGGGCCGCTGTGCGATTACTTCGAAACGTTGGGGACCTGCGAAGCGGAACTCTTCGCCGCCGGTCGGAAACCGCTGGATTACCTCCGCCTGTTGGCCAAGGCACATCGTACGCTGGTGATCCACGGCAATTACTTGGACGACGAGGAGATCGCGCTGCTGGCAGACCGTGCCGATCGCATGGCCGTGGTCTACTGTCCGCGAACGCACGCCTATTTCGGCCACGAGCCCTATCCGCTGCGGCAGATGATCGACGCCGGAGCGTTGGTTGCCGTGGGAACCGACTCCCGAGCATCGTCGCCCGACTTGAGCGTCCTGGCCGAATTGCGCACCATCGCCGCGAATCACCCGACGATCGGCCCGGACGTCGTGCTCCGGCTCGGCACACTCAACGGCGCCCAGGCCCTGGGCCGATCCGAAGAAGCAGGCAGCCTGGAGGTCGGCAAGCTTGCCAATCTGACGTTCGTCGCCCTGCCGGATCACGATACCGATCCGTACCGATTGCTGTTTGATAGCGACCTGCCCGTGACGGGAGTCTCAATAAAGGGGACTGGCTCCGGGCCCGTTTGCGTGAACCCCTAGAAGAACGGCTTGTCGCCCGGTGCCTGTCCCCTTTATTGAGACGGATGGCCCGTTGTCACCGCGGAAAGGGGGACAGGCACGTCGCCGTCACGTCAAAACTAGGGGCAATGGTATTCGTGGCGACGAGCCAGTCCCCTTTTCCGCTCCCGTTCTCACTTTGAGTCATAACTTGCATCTCTCCGCGTTTCAACTATCATGGTAGTCGCTCAGTCGCACCACCCTGGAAAAAGGAGCTAACGATGAAGATCTACTGCCTTGCCGCATTGGCAATCGTCCTGATGATCGCTCTGCTCGGCACGGCTGCCGCTGCCCGGGCACAGTCGGTCCCGATCGACAAGTTCCAGGCGTTGACACACGAGGACAACGACGGAGGCAAACTGCTGTACCGCCTGCTGACACCGGCGAACTCGGGCGCCGACAAGAAGCATCCGCTGCTGATCTTCCTTCATGGAGCGGGCGAACGGGGCAACGACAACAAGGCCCAATTGAAGTGGGGTGCCAAGTTCATGCTCGCCGCGGCCGAGAAGCATGGCTGCTATGTGGTCGTGCCGCAATGCCCGACGGGCAAGAAGTGGGCCGAGGTCGATTGGAGTCAGCAGACGCACGTCATGCCAAAGGAACCGTCGGAGTCGATACGGCTGTTGATGGAAGTGATCGCCGGGATGCAGAAGAAACTCTCGATCGATACCGAGCGGCTGTACATCATGGGGCTCTCGATGGGCGGCTATGGCACTTGGGACACGATCCAGCGCTATCCGGACATGTTCGCCGCGGCCGTGCCGATCTGCGGCGGCGGCGACGAGACGGGCGCCGATCGGATCAAGACACCGGTCTGGGCTTTTCACGGCGACAAGGACGGCGCGGTCCCGGTCGAACGATCGCGCAAGATGATCGCCGCGATCAGGGCCAACGGCGGCGAGCCGAAATACACGGAATACCCCGGTTGCGGCCACAACGCCTGGAGCCCCGCCATGGCCGATCCCGAACTGCCGAAGTGGCTGTTCTCCAAGTGACGCTGTTGTCGCGATTCGTAACTCTATTGGTCTCGGGTCACGACGAACTGGGTGAGCCCTTTGAGCACGTCGCACACCGGTGTCGGCGGGAGCGTGTCCAGTTCGTCGCCGGCTTTCTGGGTGTGCCAGATGGCCTTATCGCGTGAGTAAGCCAGCGCGTCGGTGCGACCGAACCACGAACGCAGCAGTTCGCCGTGATGATTCCCGCTGCTGGAAAGTCGATCGATCAGTTCGGTTCGTTCTTGGTCGTCGGCCTGATTCAGCAGCCGGATGAGCGGCAGGGTGAGTTTCTGCTTGAGGACGTCCGTGCCGAGTGACTTGCCGGCCGTCTCCTCGTCGCCAAGGAGGTCGAGCAGGTCGTCGGCAATCTGGAAGGCGATGCCCAGGTGGTGCCCGAACCGGGCCATCGTCTCGCAGATCTCCGGTTCGGCGTCGGCATAGTGGGCTCCCAATCGGCAGCAGCAGGCGATCAGGGAGGCCGTCTTGTCGGCGATGATGTCGAGGTAGTTCTCCTCGCTCAAGGCATAATTGCCGCGGGTCTCGACCTGGCGCAGTTCGCCCTCGCACATGGTCTGGGTCGCCTCGGAAATCGCCCGGCAGGCAAACGATCCGTCCAGCGCACTGACCATGCAAATCGACCTTGCGAACAGATAGTCGCCCAGCAAGATGCTGGCCTCGTTGTCCCAGCGGGCGTTGACCGTGTCGAGGTGCCGACGAATGGTCGCCTCGTCGAGCACGTCGTCGTGGATGAGCGTGGCCGTGTGGATCATCTCGACGGCGGCTGCCAGGACGAGATGTTCCGAGTTCAAGCTGCCGGAGGCCTTCGCCGACAACAGGACCAGTGCGGGGCGCAATCGCTTCCCCCCGAGGCGAAAGCCGTGTCGGGCCAGCCGATCGACAAACGGGTAGTCGCTGCGAAGTTGGTCGCGAAGAACCTCTTCGACCCTTTCGAGTTCCTCGCGGATGGGCGCGTACAATACACGCAGTGCCTCGGGAACCTTCACCCGACCCTCGGTCAGTTGCTTCATAAGTACTTTCCCGACTTGGGTCACGACGATCTGACAAAATGTCCGCTTCGTCCCCCGGACTTCTCTTCCAACCGAATGTGCTCGACAACCATCC
>JAZFUB010000474.1:0-13787 GCA_036447015.1 Thermoguttaceae bacterium
GGGTGCTCACAAGTCACCTCCATGGGTCGAGCGAAAAGCCGTGCCATGGCATTGTACCAACGCCGCCGGAATGGGAGTAGGAGGTCTCGCGAGAAACCGGCGAAAGAAGAATGAAACCCATCCCAAGCCCACCGACTGCGGTCGGTGGGACCCACTGGACGCTTCGGTGGGCATGGTCGGGTGCCATGCTCCACGCTTGCGTGGGCATGCGAGTCAGGAAGCGTATCGAGCGATTCCATTCGGCGTCAGCCGTGTGTCACTGCGATCACTAATAACCTCAGTCGAGCAGGACCCCTCGTCAATCGGGCTTTCCTACCCCAATCAGTTCGAATTCCGCTTGTCCGAGAGCAATCTTCCAAAAGCAACCGCGTTGGCAACATTGTGGCAGTGGAACGCGAGTGGCCGCGTTTGCAACGGCTCTGACCCATTCAGGGATTGTGCGAGGACCTTGCCGCCTGCATCCACTACACAATGAAGTGCTCGAATCACATCTTCATCCGTAATCGACGCTGCATCCGGATTACGCACTATTAGAACCGCCTCCAGCAAAGGTCTACCACCATGTGACTTCGGTTCGGCGATAGATACTTCCAATGCACCGGACTTGACGCAAGATGCGAACAACGCATCCAGAGCCTCCTTACCGAATACGACAAAGCGTTTCTCTCCTACATCCAATTCGAGGACTTCAAGGACCAACACCTTCGAGCCCCTCCTTGCCTGCCGAAGGACCGTCGACAGGAACTCGGCCATTCGATCAGGCCCAACCTCATGGAGCACGTTTGCCAGCACGGCCAGATCAGACGTCACGTCTGTTGGCAAGCTTGCGTGAAATTGGAAGTCTTTGAGCTCTACGTCAATCTCCGCATAGTAGTCGAGAACGTCTTGCTCCCTCTCGGGATCAAGATCAACGGCGTGATAACTGAGTGTTGAGAGGGATTCTGTGTCCATGCGCGTTAGTGCCGACAACATCCTACCCTTGCCCACGCCGTGTTCCACCAGTGTCGCATTCTTCCCCACGCCCAAGAGCATCGCCCGAAAGTGGCCTACCTGAGGATCAGAGTCTTCCTCCTGCGATTCCTTTACGTCCGAATCTCGGCCGCACTCGGCCGCGTAACATAGCAGTTCTCGATGCTTGAACACTTCAAGATGCTTCATCATCCGAACATCCGTGCTGAACCCTGGGTACAATTCACGAAGCGAGTCAAACAGTTCAGGATCCGTCGCAACACGCGTCACTTGATTCTCGCCGTCGTCTACGTCGCTTGAATGGTGGATGAAGAACAGCCGTTCCGGATCGGCCGCCAACATCACCGCGGGTGACTGAGTCGAAACCAGTACGATCCGATCGTTGCAGAACTGGGCAATCTCGTCTAACACTCGCCGCTGCAAATCAGGGTGGAAGTGAGCTTCAATTTCATCGATGAGAAGCATGTCTGCATCGGGCTCGGTCAGTATGTCCGACAGAAGACTGATGTACTCCAACTCCCCGGTGCTCAGCTGACCGAACGTTGAAACCTCTTCATTCGGCAGCGCAAGGCCAATTTTTGCACCACGGCCGTTACGCTCGTATTCACCTCGAAGTTCTTTCTGGAAGACATCCTTGAAAGACCCTCTCAGATTCTCCCATAGCTCCTTGTCGATCTCCTTGGCTGAAGAGGTATCCCCAGCAAGGAAGATGTTGCAGAGTCGAGCATGCAGATTGGTGTAACGTTGATCAAGGTTCCGCACATGTCCGTCTGGAAAGGTCACCTGTCCCTTTGTGTCGGTGATCGGGGTAAACTCCTGGTTACGGGTAGACTCCGCTACTCTCCGAACGGGTGGTCGCCACAGCGGCTTCTCTGGAGTCGGATCAACGCGGATGTTGGCGTCTCTCGGTACCGGAAGGCCGCGTTCGTTCAGCCCGCCAGGCCCCTTTGACGCTGTCCCAACTATGGCGGCAAGCAACTGTGACTTTCCTGATCCGTTCTTGCCGGCGATGACGGAAATGCCCTCGTTGAGTTCAAGCGAGACTTGCTTCAGTGAGTAGAAGTTTTTAATCTCAATCTTCACGGCGATCGGTTACCTTTCTTCAAGGTCGGGTGCCATGCTCCACGCTTGCGTGGGCATGCGAGTCAGGGAGCGTATCGAGTGACGTCATCAGGCATCAGTGTGGGAAGAGACTTCCGGTCGATCGGTATCGGTGTATCCTCTCCGGTTTCCCATGCGTGGCAGCTTGACCAGGGCCATGCCTCTGCGGTGGCGACCAAGCCGCGACGCACCGGGTTGTTATGCGTGTAAGCGACTTTCTCGAAAATGTCGCCGATCGAACGCAGATTTCGATCATATCCCCCACCACGCTGCCAGAACCGGTACGACTGCTTGCCGTTGGGTTGAACGTCCGCAAGGCGGGAGAGGAAGCCGGGAGCGTTTTCACGAAGCCACAGGATCGCCCGTTTCGACACCGACTGCTTCACCGTCGTCAAGATCTCCGATATCTTCACGCCCTGATGGGGCAAGAGGACCAAGTGGACGTGTTCGGGCATAATGACGTAAGCCCACAAGTCGAACTTGCCTTGGCGACGTCCAAGTTGTATGGCATCGAGCATCCAACGGCAACAGCGTTCGCGCGAGAGTAGGGGGAGACGATTAAAACACGAAAACGTCAGGCAATGAGCCTCGCCCACGATGTCGTAACGCCGGCAGCGTTTCCGGTACTTCTGGACCATAACCGGAGTTTAACGTCTCTCTCATGCCCACGCAAGCGTGGGCATGGCACCCTGCGCCCGGCAAACGACCTTCCCTGGACGGACATGCCAAGATCCGCTATACCCACAAAGCGAACATTTCGTCCAGCATGGCGATGTCGAAGACGTTCCGAGCCCGAGATTCGTTGGGGTCGGTAACCGACTTCTCGGCCGGGAAGAACTCCATGTGCAGCGGAGGGGCCGTTCGTTGATCGACCGGCTCGTCGCCCATCAAGGAGTGGTCTCGCGATTTGGACTCATGCCGGTCGCCGTCGATCAAATCCGGTGTGCCGTCGGAGTTCCCGTCGGCGAGTGTGGGCACCGTATCGCCTTCCACGCCGATGTCGGTCCCGTCGGCTTGGACGGCTTCGGCAGTGGCGAACTCGGGAAGGCCGGCGTGTATCTCGCCTTTGCCGTGCCACGCGTCCGGAAAGTTCGTCGGAAAGATCATGTCGTTGGTTGGCCGCTCGCGACCGAAGTTGACGGCGAAGTAGGCCAAGTCTCCAAGATCGACCGTATCGGAACGATCGAAGTCGGCCTTCCAGACGAACGACGGCACGTTCGGATCGGTTACGCTTTGCCGGTATGCGGACGCCAGGAACGCCAGATCCCCCAGATCGATCATGCCGGTGTCGTCCATGTCGTACATCACGGGCCACAGTTCGGCGGACGGCAGAGTGTACGGATCCATGTCGGCTGCAAGGTTACCGGCCAGGATCACTTGGGGGGAAGTCGCAAAATGGAATCCGTTGTCAACCGGTGCCGAGTAGTCTCCATTGAACAAGAGCGGAACGCCCGGTCCGCTGACGGCCGGCACGAACCTTACGCGGCCCACCAGGCCATATTGGTCGTCGCCGACGTCGTTGCGAGAGGTGGTTGCCTCGATCTCGACCACCTCGTTGGCAACGTCCACGTTCCAGGCAACGTCGAACGCAGGGCCGGGCTCGACTTGGATATCCCCGGCAGAGAAGTAGCCGGCGTTGAAGCCCAAATCGATCGAAGCCGTAGCCACTCCCGTATCGGTCGAATCGGGCGTGCTGACCCAGACCTCGATCCAGAACGAATCCCACTCGTCGATCCACTCCCGGCCGTCGGGCACGGCGTCGACCTCGCCTTCGGCGTCGGTCGACGTGTGATCGAATACGAGCGACGTGTCGACCCGGGCGGCAACACCGTCGCCAAAGGTGATCAGGCCGTCCGTGGTGTCGCTGCCCACCTCGGGGTTCGGGTCCACGGAGATCGCACCCTCGTTGAGATCGATTTGCTGCAAGTCGATCACGGTCTTTGCACCCGGCGGGTTCGGTGCGATCGTAAAGTCGATTTCGAAGAGACTCCCTTGGCCGGGGTCGAGTTGCGCCACATTGAAGACCGAAGCGATGATCGTGCCGGCCGCTTCGTCCACGTTGGCGGTCACGATCGTGTTGGCCTGGGGCCAAAGCGAGCCGGCCCGCACCTGCGATACGTCCAGCACGGCCGTATCGAACGCCAGCCGCACGTAGACGTTCCCGACTCCAGCGGCGTCGTCGATGTTGATCGGCACCGCTACCGTTCCGCCGGGCGCACCGGCCAAGTCGGTTGGAATGTCGACCGTCCTGGCGAGCACGTCTTTGCCGAAGATCGCAGCCGGCGCGAGCACACTCTCACCTTCCGTCGGCATCGGCGAAGAAGGCAACCCAGTGCCGCTCAACATCATCCGCGGCTCAAGCCGCTCCAGCCCGGACCGTCGCATGCGGACAGGCGAATCTTGCTCGCGGCGGCGGGGGCTCGCCCTCCATAAGGATTGGCCAGGGGCGCGGTGCGTGTTCATGGCCGGCTACCTCCAAGATGCATCGTGTCACCCGCTGCCGGCTAGGTGACCGCGAGTGGGTCGGGAACGCTGTCAGTTGTCAAACCAGGGATCTTGCATGAGTAAAACCAAGTCAACCGCCTTCCTTTCCTTGCTGTTGGTCGACTTATCGCTCTTGTCTGCCGAAAGGGCTTCCGAGACCCACGAGAGATCGAAATTCCAGGCGACATCTTCGGCCTGGATGATCTCTTCCTCTTCGGCGAGGGCCACCGGGTCGCCCTTTGCGCCCGAAAAGTCCGGATCGACCTCATCGTGGCCGATCGTTGCAGAAGCATCGTCGAAAACCTCATCGAAAACCTCGTCGACGGATTTCTGGCGGGCCAGGGACTCAATGCCGGCCGGCTCGCCGGCGTTCGACCCGCTATCCGGCAAGTTGGCAACAACGGTGAGGCTTTCGTCAACGTCGTCGGGCTCGTCGTCGATCGGGACAGCCATGACAAATCCAACGGAAACCTCTCCCTGGTCGACAGTCCGGACCATTGTGGCAACAGACTTGGATTCCAGGACCGGCAGCGGCACAATCTCGGCCGTATCGATACCGGCCGGCTCGCCGGCGTTCGATCCGCTGTCCGGCGAACTGGCAACAACGGTGAGGTTCTTGTCATCGTCGTCGGGCTCATCGTCGATCGGGGCCGCCATGACGAATCCAACAGAAGCCTCTCCCCGGTCGGCAGTCTCGCCCCTTGCGGCAGTAGACTTGGACCCCGAGGCCGGCAGCGGCGGAATCTCAGCCATATCGATGCCGATCGCTTCCGAGAGAATCGAACCGGCATCCATACCGCTAAGGGCTCCATTGCCCGTGATGTCTGCAATCACCACCGGATCGATCGTCGGGTATTGCTCGAATCCGCTATCGAGTTCCACTTCCACGCGGGCGACGGCTCGGGCGTCCATGGAACTGTAGGCTTGGTTTCCGGTCGCATCGCCGAAGAAGGCCGCGATGTGGATCGCGTCGACGCCGGCGGCCAGGATCTCGCCGTCGTTGATCGACACGTTGGTAAAGTCCAGCACGTGGGCCCTGCCGTAGTCGGCCGAATCGGGTACTTCGGCGGTCAGCGTAATGATTTCGCCCTGCCCAGGGTTGAGCGTGCCGATCGTGTAGAATGCCAACGTCACCTGTCCCGGCACGCTGAGATTCACGCCGATCGAACTCCCTTCCGGCGCGTCCGGCCCCAGCGACGCCCCTGTGATCACGAGCAAGTCCGGATCGAAAGTGAACGTCAGATCGATCCCCTTGACTCCGGTCCCGTCGTCGATCGTGATCGGCAGGCCAAGACCGGTTGCCGGAACGTCGACCGGTTGGCCGGGCCCGCGGGTGAAGTCGGGCAAGGAAAGCATCTTCGCGGTACTCGCCTCCACGGTCACGGTCGCCACGAAGTCACCGCCCTCGTCGCCGTCCCCGTCGCCGTCGAGCAGGTGGCCCTCGGCGTCCTGCAGTGCGTCCTCGTCACTTCGCAGCGTCACGGTGTAGGTATCCGCCTGAAGCGGTCCGCCGGTCTTCAGGAACGTGACGGTCTTGGCCGCCGCATCGTAGACCAACGAACCGGTCACCGATCCGACCGTATCGCCGACCACGGTGAAATCACTCGGGCCATGGACGCCGGCTTCGACGTCGTACAGGTTCAACACGCTGGAATCAAGCTCTCGCAGGAAGTGTGCCACAAACCCACCGGGCGTCGTTTCCAGCCAGTCGACGCGGAGTTGCGAGAAGTCGAACAAGGTTGTCGCCTCGGCGACGCCCGGATCGTCCTCCACGTGTCCGACGCCGTCCTTGGCCACCGCTCGGAAAGCGTAAGTGTGTCCGCCGACACCGTCAAACTGGCCCGAAGTTTCGGGCGTGTTTTCCAGCCAGACTCCCCAATCTTGCTCGTCGTCTCGTTTGACGTAGATCGTGTAGCTGACCACGCCGGAGCCGTTCACGTCGTCTTGGCCGGACCAGGATATCAGGAGCGGCTCGTCCGGCACCTGTGCAGGCAGGGCCTGCACGCTGCTGATCGGCAATCCGGAGTCGATCGTGTGTAGTGTGCTTGGCGTGGGCACGGGCTCGTTGTCGTCGAAATAGTTGAACGCCTGATTCGTGATTTCGGTCCCGCTCGCCAAGGGACTTTTTGCGCGGATGAAATACTCGAAGTGTCCTTCACCGATGTGGGTTTCCTTGTCGTTGACGGCCAGGAAGCCGGCGAACGGGTCGTCGGGCGGACCGAGGGTGTCGCGATCGAGCGACTCGAACAGCCACTCGACCTGGCCGGTTTCGCCGTCGATACCGGCAGTGATGCGGACCAACAGATCGATACCTACGGGCTCGTGGTCTACGGTCTTTTCAAGGAAGTTCAGCCCGGGATCCACCGAAACGACGTAGTCGCCGAAGAGGTTGATGTCGCCCAGTTCGAACGTAGACCAATCGAGATCTTCGTCCAACTGGTCCTCGACGCGGACGATCTGCGCCGCCGCGGTGGCGAACTCGGGATCGTTTTCGTAGAAGATGGTAAACGGCATCAAGCTGCCGTCGACAATGTAATTCTCCCCACCGAATCCAGCCGGCCCGGTCTTGTCGTTGGGGTCGAACGATTGGATGCCGTCCGTGTCGTCCTCGTCTTCTCCTTCTTCCTGATCGTCAGGGGGATCCGGCGGATCATCCTCTTCTTCCTCTTCCTCTTCCTCCTCTTCATCTTCGAAACACTCGTCACTGGGACCCGGGATCGAAAAACCTCCCTTTTCTCCCGACGATGAAGACTTTCCGCCGTCACCGGCATCGGTGCTCGCTTCAGATTTGGCAGCTACGAGGATTGTCGGACTGAACAGAGCGGGCGCCGACCAGGTCGCGTCAAACGTGCTAAAGAAGAGGCTCGGTTCTGGAACGTCCGGCTCAATGCCGACATCCTGGGTCCAAAAGGCCACGGTTTGTCCATTAACCTCACCCACCGAGGGCTCGCCTTCGAATACTCCGGTGGCAATCTCTTCTCCCGTCGTCCAGCCGGTTCCATCCCAATGTGCGGCCATCAACTGGTCGTCGCCGTCCACTTCGTTGATCCAGGTTGACACCAGCCGACCGTCCGGAGCGACACCGATGGCAGGATTGCTCGCATTGTCCACTGTGGCCGAAACGGGCGCCGGCGCCGACCACTGATCTCCACTGCGGACCGAGTAAAGGAGGTCGCGGGAGTCCAGGGCCTGGAGGATCTCCTCACTCGTGCTAGCGGCATCGATGCCGCCGATATCGGCCCGAGTCCAGGTTGCGACCGGCTTGCCATTGGAGTCGAATGCCAGGGCGACGTTGCCGTTGAATCCGTCGCTGCCGGGAATCTCGACGGGGGCCGACCAATTGGTCCCGTCAAACTCCGCGGCGACCACCACGCTGCCCTGACCAGTGGCGGGGTCGGCGTCTTTGACCCACAGCATGAGAATCTCGCCGTCGGGTCCCACGGCAATCGCCGGAGCACTGTCGTTGTAAACGTCCAAGGAGACATCGCTCAGCACGCTGCCCGAGCCGTAGACATTTCCAGTACCGACGAGCGGGTCATAGCTGGCAATCAAGACATCCGACAAGCTCTTGTCGACAAAGGAGACGTTCGGTTCGAGGCCCTTGCCTCCGCCGAAGGTCCAGGTCTTGTCCCAATGGATATTGAACCACCAAACCTTAGCGTCGGCCGCAATCGTGAGCTTGCCACCGCCGAACTTTATTCCACTTGAACCGATACTACCACTCACGGACCCCATGCCCGAGATCTTTCCTTCCACCGATCCTCCGAGGAACGTTGCTTTGCCGTAGGGACCGAGCCCGATTCCCAGTCCCACGTCTATTGAACTGGGCCAATCGGGGAAGTTGCTTCCTTGCCAGCCGATCGTACCGCTGATGTTTCCCGAGACGGTAAGCCCCACTTCCAGATCGACGATGGGCGGGAACTTGACTTTATAGCCGGGAATGTCTGCCGAAATTCCAACACCGACGGTCAGCTTGGCCTCTTGGAGAACCCAGGACTTCGTGTTGCTGTCGGCGACCCACTTGGCGCTACCGCTGGCATTGCCGAAGCCGTCGGCGCGTCCGCCGAACAATTTGATCTTGGCGCTAATGGCGGCTGATGCTTCTGCGGTGCAGGGTGGCGGCGGTCCTTCCACGGTTCCTTGGAACATACCTTCTATTGTGAATACGTTGCTCCCGCCAATGATCGGAATCCAACTGGGAAGAGATCCCTGTTTCTTGAAATTGAACCCAACGCCGAAGGTCGTCGCTGATTTGGGGCCGAAGAGGTCGTCGATAACTTGTCCCTGGATCTTGGCCGGCCAGGTCGCATCGCCTTCGCTGAGGGCCAGCAAGTCGAAGTACAGATCGGTGTCATCCGTGATATCGAAGTCGGATTTCTGATAAACGATCAAAGGTTGGCCGGCGTTGGTAACGATGAGCGTCGGGTTGTCATCGAAGATCGAGTCATCGGTAAGCGGCAGCGGTTCGGACCACTCGAACCCTTCTCCCGTCTTGGCACGACCGATTGCGTAGAACACTTCCGACTCGTTGCCCGCCCCTACTTGCCACGTCGCAATCATTCCGGGCGAGTCGCCGTCGAGGAGTTGGGCGTGTGCCTGGATCGAGGGACTGCCGCCAGCGGCGCCGGGAATCGGGGCCGCGTCGACCCATTGGGCACCGTCGAAATAGGCGTGCCAGATCTCGCTACCTCGCTTCCACACCATGTGCGGCGTGCCCGCGGCATCGGTGGCCAGATAGGGATCCGATTCGGCCACCGGGCCCGGCTCGGGGGTCGACGTTGAAGGTACCACGTCGGCGGACAACTCCAGACCGACGACGTCCAAGTCTGCCGTCACTTCGTAGCTGGAGGCGGGTTCCAGCAGGTAGTCGTCGACGAACAACTCATAGGTGCCGGCCGACAGCCCCTCGATGACGAATCGGCCATGTGCATCGGTAAAATCCGTGCGGACAATGCTCGTTCCTTCGTCTACTTGCTGCAAGGCGATGACGGCCGTGTTCGCCAGGGGCTCTTTGCTGCTTTCGTCCGTCAGAACACCTGCAATCACCGAAATCCCCAGTCCCAGGGCCCTGTCGATTTCCATGCCGAACAACGCTCGGACACTGGCCGTCCTGAGTCCCTGCAGACCGCGGCGTGTAGCATTGGCGTCGAGCGTGTCGAGGTAATCTTCCCAAGTGTCGCCGATGTTCGCGACGATGTCGTCCCAAATCGGATCCCAATCGGTCGGATCGATCGAATCCCGGCGGGCACTCTCTTTGTAACTGTCCCAATCAACCGGAGTATCGTCGCCAACCAAGGTCGTGAGCGAGAATTGCATGTTTCCCCTGGTGGCGACCGACTCGATGGAGATGCGTCCGCTGCTGCCCGGCCGCAAGATGCCCGCCGGGCCGGTATCGGAAATCCCCAGCACCTGGAGCGTCGACCCCGAGGGCACCGGGGCGTGGTCTTCGTAGACCAACTCCACGCCGCCGGTCGCGGTGACCAGGAGCACGGGTGCCCGCACGTCGGCATCGCCGGCGTTGCTGTAATCGACGTAGATCGTAAACGGACGGCCGACGCGCACCGCCGCAGGCACGGTCAACTCGGCCACCAAGTCGCCGCCCGAACCGGCCGAAACGTTGACGATGTCCGTCAGTACGCTAAACACGCCGCCGGTCGACTCCAACCGCACGTCATATTCTCCCGGATCTGCACCGGTCAGGTCGAAGGTGGGATAGAGATGATCGGCCGTCTCTTGATAGATCGAGGTGGCAAGGTGGCGCGTACCGTCGGGTCCGACCAACACGGGTACGGCATCGAGCGGAATCTCCGAGCCGCGGATCGACATGGTCGTCAGCCCCGCGTTGCCGATCGCCACCGGGCTCACACCCAGGATCTCGAACCCGAGCACAGACGCCGTGAGCGTGAAGTCCGCCGGGGCGTCCGGGGCGGAAGCCGCGTAGGCCAGGATATAGTAATCGCCGGCTTGCGTGTCGGCAATCTCGACGACCTGATCCGAAGCCAGGTTGTTGGAGTAGCGGGCGTCGTAGTCGTTGCGGGTGGGGGCAGAGCCATGCTTGATGTAAAGTTCGTTGTAGCCCGTGTCGTTGATGTCGTCCAGCGAGACGAACAGGTGAAGATCGGCATCGACCGTCACGTTGTAGTACTTTCCGTGGCCCGGATAGTCGAACGTGCCGGGCATCTCTGTGTTGAGAGGCAGCGTCGGCACGCCCAGGCTGAAAGGCTCGTCGGAGACGCGAACGTTGTTGCCCTCCCCGTCTCCCTCGTCGAGCGTCCCGTCCGTGTCGGTGACGACGATCACGTAGTAATTGTCGTCGGCAATACTCGTCGTGTCGACGTCGATATCGGCATGGTAAACCGCTCTCTCTTCCAGGCCGCCGGTGTGCGAAACCGTGGCCACCAGTCGATCGACCTGCGGATCGAACTCGGCGTCGGTGGAAAGGTAGATGTTATCGGCCCAGTCCTCTGCGGCCGGGGCGAACTCGCGGTTGAACACCGTCCACTCGATCGGCAGCAAGTCGCCGCGCTGGACCACGTCCGGGAGGCCGATGTGCGTGACCGTCACGTCCGGGTAGCCGATGTAGACCGTGTGGGGAGAAACGCGAACGTTGTTGGCTTCGACCGACCACTCGTTGACGTCCTCCAGGTCATCGGTGCGGACGATCACGTAGTAGTTGCCCGGAGTAACGCCGTCGATGGCCACCGAGAGTTGTTCGCTGTAGATGTCCAGCGAATCGAGCGGCCCGGTGTGACTGGCCTCCGCGAGCCAAAGGTCGTCCTCGTCCAAGACGGCGTCGCTGGAAAGGTAGGCCGCGTCGACCCACGTCCCTGTGGCCGAAGAGCGGCCGTGATTCCGGACACTCCAGTCGATCGGAAGGATCGAACCGAGTTGAACGGCCTCGGGTACAACGACTTGGGTGACGGCCAGGTCGGGCGTTTCGGCGCCGGCAGGACGGGCCGACAAGGCATAGAGACTGTCGGAGGCGACGAACGTGACCATGCCCTCGGCCGCAAAACCGCCGATGTCATTCGCCGTCTCGTAAGACGCCAGAGAGATCGGGCGTTGGGGGTCGCTCACATCGACCACCTCGACGCTGCTGCCCGACGCGATCGACACGAGGCTGCCGCCGACGATCAACGGGCCGGCCTCGCTCACCTGGGCGGAGCCCTGTTGGATCGGGTCGGTCGGATCGGAGAAGTCCCAGATCTCGAGCATCCCCGGATCGGCGAAGCTGACGTACGCCCGCGAAGCGTCTACCTCCATCCCATGAATCAGCCGCCCCACGTTGGCCGTGGAAAGCTCGGCGGGCGCGGCCGGATCGGAAACGTCGAAAACGCTTAGCCCATTGAACGGTTGCGGCGCGGGTACCTGTTGGTTCAGAGCCACCGCCAGTTCGTAGCTACTGTTGTAGTTGCTGCCGTAGACCCTTACATAATAGTCGCCGGTAGATCCGAGTTCGTAGCCGTCGATGATACCTTGGTTGTCGTCGTTCCCGGAGTAATAGTACGCATCGACCAGGTAATTTCCGTCGGAGTCGTAAAGATAGATTGTGCCGTTGTAGAACGTGCCGGCGCCCTCGCGTTGGCCGCGCAAGTCGACGGTGAGGACGTCTCCCTCCGTGCCCGCAAAACGATAGTAGTCATAAGAGCCGTCGTTCGGGCCCCTTGAGACGCCGCGCACCACGGCAGGGCTGCTCAAGTCGCCCAAATCAATCGCGCTGGCCATGTTGTCGTTCGGTTCGGGGTCGACCGGATGCGTGTTACTCACGAACAGGCGCCCATCGTCCAGAGCAAGCTCGGCCTGCGAGCCGCGATTGAGGAACAGATCGGTCGTCGACAGCTCCACCGGGTTCATCGGATCGGAGACGTCCATCACGTAAAGGCTGCCGGTACCGGCACTCGAATACGACTGTCCCCCCAAAACGTAGAAGAAGTCGCCGTCCACCAAGTAATCAAAGACATAGCCCAAGCCGCTCATGTCATGGGTGACGACGTGAACCGGATTGGCCGGGTCGGAAACGTCTACCACCTCGATCTGCGCCGAGTAGGAGGAGTTCAGGTATTCGCCCAGCAACACGTACTGTCCGCTGGCCACTACCTTGTCGATGTCGGCGGCGGCCGTGTAGCTTCCGACGGAGCGCGGTACGGAGGGCTCGGAGACGTCGATCAGCTCGAGCCGATCGCCGGTGACCATAGAGGCGACCGAGCCGGCCAAAACAATATCTTCAAGTCCCCACGGCTCGGCATAGCCACCGGCGAGCTGCGGGTTGTAACGATCGGCAACGTCGACGACGCGAAATTCTCCACCGGAGACGTAAGTCTGCGTACCCAGCGTGCTGATCGTGCCACCGCCCGAATCCCAAATGGCATCTTCACGCATGCCAAGTTCGACGATGCCAAGCATCGCGGGATCCGATGGATCGGAAACATCGATGACTTCGAGGGTATTGATCGTGTCGTAGTACTCGTAGTATTCGTCGTCGTAGTAGTCTCTCGTGCCGACAACCTGAAGCGTGGTCCCCGACAGGTGGACGGAACGTGAATATCCTTCGCCGCTCGTCAGATACCTGCCCAGAACACGGGGTGAGGTGGGATCGCTGACGCCGATCAACTGGATTTCATAAGGACTTCCCACGACGGCGAGGAGGTTTCCACTGGCCGAGATGGCGCCTCCTTGACTCCAGCCCCAGGTGGCACCCAAATCGCGACGGCTGACGAACGTCGGCACCGAGAGATCGGCAACGTCCACGACCTCGAGCATTCCTCGATCGGCGAGCGAATCGAAGTACGAGACATAGGCCTTGGTGCCCTCGACGGCGATGCCTTGGATTTCCCCTCGCAAGCCATACGAGGCCAGTGAATCCGGAGCGGCGGGGTCCGACAGATCGGTGATTGTCAACGTCGCTCCTTCGCCCGCAAAAAAGACGCTCTCGCGAACGGTCGTCGATCCCATCATGTAGGAATCGGAATCGAGTTCGGCCATCAAGGTCGGCAGGTGGGGTACGGAAACGTCGAACACTCGCAAGGCCTGATCGTCTACGGTGTAGAGGCGATCGCCTTCCAAGTGAACGCCCACGCCCACGTCGACCGGGAAGACGAGCTTGGAGACGCGTGTAATCTGGTCCGGATCGGCGATGTCCAGCACGCGCAGCCCGCTGCTGGTCAACTCGTAGGCATAATCGCCGGCCACGGCCGCGCCCAAGGAGACCCCACCCAAATGGCCGACCAGTTGGA
>JAZFUB010000475.1:0-5335 GCA_036447015.1 Thermoguttaceae bacterium
CGCTTCGTCGTCGGTCGCCACGCCCGCATGTTCGGCGAACAGTTCGTCGTACGTCTTTCGGGCGAACGGAGGCGTGAAGTCGATCTGGGCATCGCCCCAGGCCAGCTTCGTCTCTTGCCCGGTCGCACCGATCGCGTCGACGATCAGCTTCTCGGTCAGGTCCATCATCGTGTGATAGTCGCCATAGGCCTGATAGACCTCGAGCATCGTGAACTCGGGATTGTGCCGCGGACTGATGCCCTCGTTGCGATAGACGCGGCCCAACTCGTAAACCCGTTCGATCCCCCCGACCAACAGCCGCTTCAGGTGCAACTCCAGCGCGATCCGCAAAAAGAGATCCAGGTCCAGCGTATTGTGATGCGTCGTGAACGGTCGAGCGGCCGCCCCGCCGGCGACCGAGTGGAGCGTGGGGCCTTCGACTTCGACAAAACCTTGGCCGCCGAGCGTGTGGCGAATCGACTGCACGATCTTCGTGCGTCGCAGGAACCGCTCGCGAACGCCCTCGGTATGGATCAGGTCGAGGTAGCGCATCCGCTGCCGCAACTCGGGATCGTGTAGCCCGCTGTGCTTGTCGGGCGGGGGCGAGATCGATTTCGACAGGAAGTGAATGTCCTTGGCGAAAATGGTCAACTCGCCCGTCCGAGTGCGTCCCAGTCTTCCGTCGACACCGATAATATCGCCCAAATCGAAGCACTGAGCCAGTTCCCAATTCTCGTCGCCGACCTGCTTCATGCCCACGAGCAACTGAATCTTGCCCGTCCAATCGTGAATATCGAGGAACAGGGCCTTGCCCGCCTTGCGACGCAGCATAATTCGACCGGCCGCCCGAACCGTGGGCCCATGCTGGTCGGGCGAACGTTGGCCTTCCTTCAACTCGTCGACGACAATCTCGTCTTCCCGATCGCGGATACCCCCGATGGGGGAATGGTCGTCGAAGCGTCCACCCCAAGGGTCGACGCCCAATTCTTTTATTTTACGCAGTTTGTCACGTCGAGCCGCTTCCAGAGCCGCCCCGCCGCTCGGTTCATTGCCGTTGAGTTTGTCACCGCCGGATTTCGTCATACCGTAACTCGAATCACCAAAGACAAAGGTTGTCGTACGGGCGCTAGCTCATCCAGAATAATGGGTTCGCGGCATTGTAGTCGAAGCGTGTCCTGCGTCAATGTCAGATGACAACGAAACGAGGGTATCGCTCAGCCCATTCGCGGGGGTCCGTTAGCCGCTGGGCTTGCCCCGCGCTGTGAAGTACGGACACCGTCGAGCAATTCTCAGCGCGGGGCAAGCCCAGCGGCTAACAGTTTTTGCATCGTCGCCCCCCTCGCTGCAATCCACGTCGCGTCATGCTAGAATGAGGGGCTACCGAAGAATTCGCAACTGACCATCTGCAATCTACCGAAGGAACGATCAACATGGCCTTGCCGGGAACCATGGGAAAGATTCTCGTCGTCGACTTGACCACGGGAGACATGAAATTCGAACACCCCGCCGACGACGTCTACCTGACGTGGCTCGGCGGTTATGGACTGGGAGTCCACTGCCTCTACAAGATGTTGCGGCCCGGGATCGATCCGTTGGGGCCTGAGAACGTGTTGGGATTCTTCGCCGGATTGCTGACAGGCACCGGCGGGATTACGGCCAATCGGTACGTTGTCGTCGGCAAGAGCCCCAAGACGGGCGGCTGGGGTGATGCCAACTCGGGCGGAACCTTCGGCCCGGCCATCAAGGGCGCAGGTGTCGATGGAATCCTCTTTACCGGCCAAAGCGAGCAGCCCGTCTACTTGATGATCCAGGGCGGCAAGGCCGAACTGCTGCCGGCCGACGAACTTTGGGGGCTCGACACCAACGAAACCGAAGATCGGATGGCCCAGCTGCACGGCCAAGATACGCACGTTGCCGCCATTGGACCGGCCGGCGAACGGCAGAACCTGTTGGCCTGCATCATCAACGACCGAGGCCGGGCCGCCGGAC
This sequence comes from Thermoguttaceae bacterium, assembly GCA_036447015.1. Lineage (GTDB taxonomy): Bacteria > Planctomycetota > Planctomycetia > Pirellulales > Thermoguttaceae > JAZFUB01. The sequence goes on from JAZFUB010000475.1 coordinate 1,969, forward strand.
GGAGCGGGCTCGGCGCGGTGATGGGCTCGAAGCGGCTCAAGGCGATCGTCCTGTGCGACGGGATCAACAGCGTGCCGATCGCGGATCCCGACGGCATGAAAGAGTCGATGCAGCGCCACCGCGAGTTCCTGGGGACGCAGCCACGCTACAAAATCATGCGGCAGTACGGCACCTGCGGCAGCATGGCCGGCCTGGCCATGAAGGGCGACACGCCGATCAAGAATTGGGGAGGTACGGCCGAGGTCGATTTCCCCACGGTCGGCAAGATCAGCGACGATACGGCCATCAGTATCGAACACAAAAAATATGCCTGCTGGAAGTGTCCGTTGGCGTGCGGTGGGATCACCCGGGTCGACGACGGGCCCTATGCGTGCGAAGGGCATAAGTCCGAATACGAAACGCTCGGGGCGTTCGGCTCGATGTGTCTGAACGACGATCTGGCCTCGATCAACTACTGCAACAACCTGTGCAACCACCTGGGACTCGACACGATCGGCACCGGCGGAACCATCGCGTTCGCGATCGAGTGCTTCGAGAACGGCCTGATCTCCGCGGAACAGACCGGCGGCATCGAACTGCGCTGGGGCAACGCCGAGGCCATCGTCGAGATGGTTCGATTGATCGGGCGACGCGAGGGATTCGGCGCCGTGCTGGGCGACGGTGTGGCCAAGGCGGCCCAGCGGATCGGCCAAGGTTCCGAGCAATACGCGATCCACGTCGGCGGCGAAGAACTGCCGATGCACGATCCGCGGCGAGTCCCCAGTGCGGCCACAACCTACAAAATGGATGCCACGCCGGGCCGTCATACGCAGGTGAGCACGTGGATCTCGGAACTCGGCGCCGGTCCGCCCGACCTGGTTGACCAGCCGCAGCCGGAACATTTCTACCCGGGCAAGGGCGAGGCCCACGCCCGGGTGAACAACTATTTCCAGGTCGGCCAAGTGGCCGGCATGTGCATGTTCGCCCTGCTCACACTCAAACCCGAATCGGTTGCCGAATCGCTCACCCACGTGACCGGGCAGAAGTTCACCCTCGACGACGTCTTGACCGCCGGAGCACGCATCGCGGCCATGCGAACGGTCTTCAACCTGCGCGAAGGCATCCGCGCCATCGACCGAAAGATTCCCGACCGAGTGATCGGCAACCCGCCGCTAGAGCAAGGCCCCACAGCCGGCCGCACCGTCGAAGTCGACGCCCACGTCGAAGACTATCTAAAAGCCATGGGCTGGGACACAAAGACCGGCATCCCAACCGACGAGACACTCAAGAATCTCGGGCTCGATTTCGTGATCGGGGACATCCACTCGGCATAATCGTCGCCAAGAATGGTGCGCGCGGCCGGGTGGCCCCAGCCGCGACATAGAATAAATGACTCCCGACCCCTTTGTTGTCCCTGCGATTCCGGAACCAACTTCAATGCTCGTCTGGGGCCTGGGCCTTGGATTCTGGATGGTCGGCGCTCGACGCTGGCGTCGAAACGTTGCCTAGTTCGAGGCAACAAAGGGGTCGGGAGTCTTTGTTTGTTGGATGCGTCACGTGGTTAGGCTTGAAAGACTATCGCTTCTTCACTTTATCGCGTAGCGGCCAATGCTCTGACTCAGTTCGGGCCGTTTTCAGGTAGGCGGCGATCTTTGATACGATCTCGGGATTCGCGTCGGCAATATCGTTGGCTTCGGCGATGTCGGTTGGCAGGTCGTAAAGCTGAATCGGCGCACTGGGTGTCGGCCGGACCGCTTTCCATTGGCCCATCCGCACGGCCTGTTTGCTGCTGCCGCCTTCATGGAACTCCCAGTACATGAACTCGTGTTGTGGTTGTTCGCCCTTGCCGAGTAGCTCGGGGACGATCGAAATCCCGTCGATACCCTTCGGCGGTTTCTCGCCGGCCAGTTCGCAGGCGGTGGGTAGGAAATCGGCGAAATACCAGGGTAGGTCGCTGATACTGCCCGGGGTGATTTTGCCCGGCCATCGGGCGATGCCCGGCACTCGGATGCCGCCGTCGTGTAGTGAGCGCTTGTAGCCCTGTAACGGACCGGAACTGTCGAAGAACTCCGGATCGGCACCGCCTTCCTTGTGTGGGCCGTTGTCGCTGGTGAACATTACGAGTGTGTTTTTATCCAGTCCAAGCTTTTTGAGCTTCGCCATCAGCCTGCCGACGTCACCATCCATCCGCGTTATCATAGCGGCGTGGCCCTTCTGCGGCTCGGGCCAGTCCTTATCGGCGTACGGTTCGAGCGAGGGGACTTCCATCCCCTTATTCCCCGCTTCGTTGTTCGCGTGCGGAATCGTAAGGGCCAGGTAAAGGAAGAACGGATTGTCCTTGTTCTTTTCCACAAACTCCAAAGCATCTTCTGCAAACAGATCGTGCGAATATTCCACGCGTTTTGTTGCCACACCGCCCGGCGTTCGGTCCTGTCCGCCAATAACGTGATTGACTTCGTTCTTCAACTCTACCTTTTCTTCGTTGCGCCAGAGGTACTCCGGGTAATAGTTATGCGCGTGCCTCTGGTTGAGATAGCCGAAACAGTAATCGAAGACCTGCCTGTTCGGTATGCCCGTGGTATCAGGCTCGCCGAGGCCCCATTTGCCAATAATCCCGGTGCTGTAGCCGGCTTCTTTCAGCAGTTCGGCGACGGTCACATCCGAAGGCCTCATCGGCACGCGGGCGTTGCCGCGAACCAGCGCGTGACCCGTATGGAAACCGGTCATAAGGCAGCATCGCGAAGGAGCGCAGACCGTACTGCCTGCATAGTGGTCGGTGAAGCGCATTCCTCCTTCCGCTATTTTGTCGATATTCGGCGTTTTGATTATCTTTTGCCCATAGCAACCGAGGTCGCCGTAGCCCAAATCATCGGCCATAATGTAAATAATGTTCGGCCGGTTTTTTCGTGCTCCCGCCATCCGGATCGTGCCGCCACAGCCCGGTAGCAGGCAGGATGCTCCGGCAGAAGCCGCCGTCAGACCCATCAATTTAATGAATTCTCTTCTGGATTGTTTGCCCATAGTCATTCTCCTTAATAAGAACAAGATTCAAAAAGTGTATTGCGCCCGCCTCGCAGTGTCAAGAGCCAAGGCGCAAAAGCAGCCTTTGATTCGAATTCAGTGATTTTAGGCCCGATGTGACTAATTATACATAAAGTACGCCGTCGCCGTGCAATCCTGATCGACGGTGACGCGCACCCAATGGGCCGAGAAACCATCCGGAAATTCGTGATGAACGTAGCCTTTGGCAGGCACGCTAAGTGATGTGTATTGCTTCCATGTTCCATTGCCTAAAAAGTCGACCTCGACCGTGAACGACACTTCCCGGTTTGAGTCGTGAGTAAGATGCACCACTTTCTTATCGAAGCCGGTCATCAGGAACGGGTCC
>JAZFUB010000476.1:0-5122 GCA_036447015.1 Thermoguttaceae bacterium
GACCCGAACGGAATGTGCTACTACGACGGGCTCTACCACTTCTTCTGGCAGAGCAACCCGGCCGGTCGCAACTGGGCCAATATGTACTGGGGACACGCCACGAGTCCCGACATGGTCCACTGGACCGAGCACGACCGGGCGCTTCGCTCCTTCGGCGACAACGTCGAGAACCGTCATCCGAAGATGGCCGACAAGAACTGCTTCTCGGGCAGCGGCAACGTCGACCTGAACAACTCCGGCGGTTGGCAAACGGGCGACGAGAAGACGATGGTCCTCGCGTTCACCGACACCGGGTGCGGCGAATCGCTTGCCTACTCGAATGATCGAGGCAAGACCTGGAAGTATTACGAAGAAAACCCCGTCATCGAGCACTCGGGCCGCGACCCGAAGCTGATGTGGTACGAGCCGGGCAAGCACTGGGTGATCGCCGTGTTCGACCAAGATAAGGAGCATGGCCGGAATATCGCACTCTATACGAGCACGAACCTCAAAGATTGGAAGCGCGAGAGCAATATCCCGGGCTACTTCGAGTGTGCCGAGATCTTCGAACTGCCGGTCGACGGCGACCCGACGAATACCAAGTGGGTGATCTTCGCCGCCGACGCACAATACGCGTTCGGACATTTCGACGGCAAGAAGTTCACTCCCGAGCACGAAGGAAAACACCGCGTCCACTGGGGTTCCTACTATGCCTCGCAATGCTTCAGCAACAGCCCCGACGGTCGCGTGGTTCAGGTCGGTTGGGCACGGATCAACATTCCGGACATGCCGTTCAACCAGACGTTCACCGTACCGACCAACCTGACGCTGCACACGACCGAAGACGGTGTGCGGATGTTCGCCACCCCGATCAAGGAACTCGAACAGCTTCGCAAGCCGAACCCGAAGACGGCCGAGAATACGAAACTGACCGCCGAAGCACCGGTCGTCCAGTTCGACGTCAAGGACCAACTCTTCGATATTGTGGTGACGTTGAAGCAGGGAACCGCCTCGAAGGCCGTTCTCCGATTCGGTGAGAATGCGGCGACCTACGATTTCGACGCCGGGAAGCTCGACGAAATGCCGCTTGCGACGAAAGACGGCAAAGTGACGTTCCGCGTCCTCGTTGACCGTCCGATGTACGAACTGATCGGTGGTGGCGGTGCCTGCTTCAAGACCAGCGGCCGTCGCGACATGGGCCAGCCGGTCGGCACGATCTCGCTGAGGGCCGAAGGTGGTTCGCTCACCGTCGAGTCGCTGAAGGCTTACGAAATGACGTCGACGTGGAAGAAGTAAGCCATAAAAAGTAGGTGGCGGGAAGCCTACTCCGAAGACCCATCGGCGCGATCCGTGCGGTCAGACGGCCCGAAGCAGAACAACGTCCCACGGTCGTTGCCGATGTAGACGCATCCGTCGGCGATCGCCGGCGAACAGACCACCCGTCTTCCGACGGAGTGCGACCAGAGGATCTCGTCCTCGTCGATCACGCCGTCGCCGTTGGGGTCCTCGACAGGCACGGCCAGGAGCCGGCCGTCGCCCGTGCCGATGAAGACCTTTCCGTCGGCCACGGCCGGCGAGCCCATGATTCCCCTGGGATACATCCGGCCCCGCTGCTCGCCGGTGTTCAGTTCCCACACCCGGCGGCCCGATTCGGCGTCGATGCAGACCAGAATCCCGCTGGTGCAGCCCACGAACACCCGGCCGGCGTGACAGGCCGGCGACGAGAAGACGTAGTCGCCCATGTCGTAGGTCCAGATCAGGTCGGACCCGCCGGTGTGCTCATCGGGCTCGCCGTCATCGACGCCGTCAAGGAAACCGTCGACGTCCAGACAGAACAGCCGGTGGTCGCGATTTCCCTGAATCCAATCGCCGCTGTTGGCGATGAAGATCTTGCCGTCGGCGATTGCCGGCGACGAGAAGGTCATGTCGTGGTTATCGAACGCCCAGAGGATCTTGCCGTCGGCTTCGTCGAAGCAGTAGAGCCGGCCGGCCCCCCGCTGCTCACCGGTGGCGGCAAACACTTTGCCGTCGGCCATCGCCGGCGACGAGGCGAAGGCGTGCTGGCCCCGATACATCGTGTAAGTGTCCCACACCGGCTCGCCGCCCTTGGTGGCGTCGAAGCAGTAGAAGTACTGATCGACCGCACCCAGGTAGAGCCGGCCGTCCTTGATCGCGGGCGAGCCGGCGACCACATCGTTCACACCGCCCGTGCTCGGCCCCACCACGTACTCCCACGCCACTTCCGCCAGGTTGATGTGGCCGTCACCGTCGGGGTCCTCGACCGGCAACGCGGAGATCGTGCGGTAGCTCGCACAAAAGACCATTCCGCCGTCAACCGCGGGCGAGGCGTAGATGGGATACTGGCTGCCGATGGCGCTCGTCCAAACAAGCCGGCCGGTCGCCGCATCGAGACAATACAAACAACCGTCCTGGTTGCCGACGAACAGTTTCCCGCCGGCGATGCACGGCGACGACCAAAACTCGCGAGCCCCGGGCAGCTCGGTCTCCCAACGCAACTCGAGCTTCTCGGCAACGCGATCGGGCGAGTACCCGGTGTTCTGAAGGTCGCCGCGAAACTTGGTCCATTCGGCGGCGGTCGTATCTGCCTTGCCCACCTCCAGTGCGGCCAGAGCAGCGATTGTCATCAACATCGCAAGAGCCTTGTTCATCGTTGTCTCCTTCGCAAATTAAAGGGGGACAGGCTACTTTGTTTGATAGTATGCTGGGATCAAACCATTAAAGTAGCCTGTCCCCCTTTAATTCTCAAGGTCCAACAAGGCCACGTCCTCGCCTTCCAATTCGAGCGTCAACCGGCCGGCGTCAAAGGTCATGCGGCGGCCGGCGACCAACTCGCGGCATGTCGTCGGGCTTGGCCGGTCGAGCCGGATTGTGACTGTACGCCGCTCGGTGGCGTCGTTGAAGACCGTCAAGTACCGCCGGCCGAACCGCTCGACGTGGACCTGCTCGTCGTCGGTGTGTGCCTCGGGGATCGGTTCCCAGCCGGCCTCGGCCACCCGTTTGCATAGCGGCACGTATCGCTCGAACAGCGGTCGATCGCGCTCGTACAGTTCCGGGCGGGTGAAGTAATGGCCCTCCGACGCGTTGTGGCTGAAGAAGCCCGGGAACATGCCGTAGGCGAGGCACCGCTTCATGTAGCGCTCGACCAGTGCGTCGGAAAACTCCTCGAATCGGGTGTTCATCAGAAAACAATACGGCTTGCCCTTGCACATCGCCCGACGGTAGAGCATCTCGGCGTCGGACATCGGCGTCCAGCGCCCGCCGCGGTGCCAGTCGGTTTCGGTGCCCATCACGTCGAGCATCGGGCAAAGCCAACAGAGCCGCCCGGGGGACCCATTGGCCATCATCAGCTTATCCCGCCCGTGCATCTCCCGGGCAATCGCGCGAGCATACTCGAAAACGGCCAGCCCCTTGAAGATGCCCGGGCGGTGGTCGTCCGGCGAGAAGCACAGCGGCGTGTCGGCCGCGGCGAAGTGGTCGCGGCAGAAGTCCATCTCGGCCGTCATGTAGCCCTCGATCGAGTCGATATATTCGCCGTCGACGTTGCCCGATCGGTCGGGACCGTAAACCTTGCGAAGGATCGACGGGCCGAACTTGTTCGAGAAATCGGTCGCTTCGCCTTTGATGCCGGGCATCGGATTCATGCTCCAGACGGCACCATCGCACCAGGGCGTGTCGCGGAATCGGGCCACCAGCCGGCCGTCGGTGTCGCGGAATCCGCTGGTCAACAGGGCCTTGGCCCGGGCGTCGCCCTGCTCGGCCAATCGGACGGCTTCGGCACCGGCCGCTTCGAGTGTGCGGGGCGTCTGAGGCGGCAGCTGCATCCACCAGGTCATCGGCTCGGTGTAGCGCAGCGTGGTCATACCATGCGCGTCGTCCCAGGCCGTCTCGTTGGTGCCCTCCTTGAACTTGAACCCGAACGCCGCCCAATCGCGGACCTCGCTGATTTTGGCGAACGGCATCCAGAGCCCCTGCTGGGGCGTGCGGCAGGCGAACGCCTCGGGAAAGATCTCGTAGTAACGGCTCAGGGCCGCGCGAAAGCCCCAGGCCGGGTCGAACGTGTAACGGACCAGCCGCAGCCGGGCGGTCGGTTTCTCGGGCGTCAGGCCCAGGTCGTAGGCCAGGAACAGTTCGCCCGTGCCGGCGTTATAGCCAATGCGGAAGAAGGCCGGTCGGGCCATGTCGATCGCCAACGCGGTCCCCTGCCGACCGTCGGCCACCGCCGCCAACGGATAACGCGACAGCCGCCCGTTGGCCCCCACGCGGAAGCGCCCGGCGCCCACGTATTCCCGACGCGGCTCGACCGCCACGCTCCGCCGCGGATCGATCAGCCAGCGAAGGTCTTTTCTCGGCACGGGTACCGTATAGACGAGCGTGACGGCCCGATCGCGGCCCGATTCGTCCGACAGCGTGGCATCGATCGTGGTCACACCGTCGGCCGCCGTCGATTTCCAATCGAGCCGCAGCCCGAGCGCCTGCCGATCGAGATGCACGAAATCCGACCCGGCCGCCACATCGCGAACCTGAAAACCCTCACGCGGCTCGCCCTGCGGCACGACCGGCACGGCATCGAACAGGCAGGCCGTCTGCGGCGTTTTGACAACCCGAAGCTCCGGCCCACGAAACTCGGCCTTGCCCGAATGGCTGCGCAGCAAGAGGTGCATGGTCACCGACTTGACCGGTTTCTCCGGCAGCAGCACGACCCGCCGCGTTTGCCAATCATGGGTACCGGTCGCAAAGTTAGCCGTCTGCCCCCAAAGCGGCGTCCCATCGGCATAGACCAGATCGAGATAGACCGAATAGTCATTATCCGCCGACCCACCAACCCCAACGGCCCGACTCTCGGCAACAGCCACAATCGGCGCAGGCACAGTCTGATCAAGCAAAACCGTCTGACTAGCCCCACGTTGCACCCGCCCATCACCACCATTATCGCAAACGAACGAATCCCCCCGACGATCAAACCCAAGCTGCCAGGCCCGCCAGCCATCCGCCGTCAGAAGATTCTCACCAGAAGTGTCGATCGCCACAACCGACTTAGCAACAACCGGCACATCCGCCGCGACGCTACGCGAGGCAAAGGCCAGACAGCCGACGAGAGAGATGATTGAACAAACGGTCCGCA
>JAZFUB010000477.1:0-7333 GCA_036447015.1 Thermoguttaceae bacterium
TATCTGTCGGAACCATCGTCGCGTGCGGCTAATCCAGCCCAGAGTCTCCAGGCTCTTACGGTTGGCTCGGTCGCCTATCAGCTTTACGAATCGGTCGGCTGGCGAAGTTTCGCAAGTCAAGAAGGTCACCCTTCGAGTTTCAGCCGCTCAGGCCTTGGGATTTGGGGGGTAATCAAACCCGAAGTCGTGGAGTTTGGCGGCGATGACCTGCGATCTCCCGGTACACCAACGAGGCTCGGGACTCCCGAGGAAGGACGGGACTGTTATCCAGAGTTGGTCCGTTCTACCCTTCACGGACCTGGCCCGGCATATGACCGAGACGACATTGGAACATCCTATGCGGCTCCGAAGGTGACGCACATAGCGGCCCATTTGCACCGACTTCTTCCAGATGAACCTTGCCTATTGTACCGAGCACTCATCGTTCAATCTGCTCGATGGCCTGAGTGGACGAACAATTGTGTCGACACGAATCTTGCGATTCGGACTTTGGGGTACGGTGTACCTGACCTCGAACGTGCGACCACGAATACAGACTATCGCACCACACTGATCACGTCCGGTAGAACGGGAATTCGCGCTGGCGAATGTGACGTATATCAGGTGCCCATCCCGGATTCGCTTCGAAGTCCGGGCTATGAATATGATGTCTTGATCGAAGTGACTCTGTCATACGTCGCTCAACCGCGACGCACAAGACGAAACCGTCGGCGGTATCTTTCGACTTGGGTTGATTGGAAGAGTAGCAAGCTGGGCGAATCGATTGAGTCGTTTCGGCGGCGAGTCCTCAAAGGCGAAGATGGCAACGACAACGCTGCCCGAGGCGCGACACTTCGTTGGACACTGGGTGCTCAAGAGGACCATGGTGATATAGAAGGTGCAAAGCGAAGTTCGGGCACGGTTCAGAAGGATTGGGCCGTCGTTAAATCAAATGCCCTTCCCGATAACTTCTGCATCGCTGTGATGGGGCACCAGGGATGGAGTAAGGATCCCGACTCGGAAGCTCATTATTCATTAGCTGTGAGTTGCGAGATCGTCGGTCGTGAGATCCCGATTTACGACGATTTGCGTGTCGCAGTCGAGGAACTGCAGGCCGAACTGGAAACCGACGAAGCCGAGGTCTAGAAGAATCGCAACGGACGGCGCAGCTAGTTGGTTTCGGTTGATTCTCACGGCGCCGGGTGCCCATGGCACCCGACCGCAATGCTGTTGCAGACGACCAACTTCACCGCCCCAGCAGATTCACCGACCGAACGGTTCGGGTTCGCTCTTCGATCTCCGGCGGCAGATGGCCTTTGAACCAGGCTTTTGCCCGATAGGTGAACTCGTCGCCCGTGGGAAGGAACTTGACCGGCGGGTAGTGGGTGGCCAACGGGTTGTTGGCTCGGGTGGTCGTTCCCGGCTTCTCGTGACAGCCGACACACGACTTCTGCTCGCCGGGCCGCGGATAGATCCACGTGAGCTGGTTGCCCAACACGCGCCGGTCGCTGTCGAGCACCTGGAAATGCATCAGCCGATCGGCCGGCACCTCGACGTTGAACGAACCGTCGGGGGCGAGCGGTGCGGTGCCCAGCACTCGGGCGAACGTGCCGCCGTGGTTCTTCCAGACCGGCTGTTCGTTGGTGTGCGTGCTATGCCGGGCGACCATCGGCACGCCTTCGACCAGTCGCACCAACCGGCCCCGCTCGGGCACGTCCTTCTCTTGCGTGTTGAAGACCGAGGTGCAGACGAACTGGCCGCTGTAGGTGTGCCGGTCGGCCTTGTGGGCCTGGACCACCGGCACGCGTCGGGCCATGATCGGCCGCGGCTCGAAGTCGGCCGTCGTCGGGTCGTTGTAGACGAGTTCAACGGCCTGCGTCGCCGGGTTCAACAGATAGAGACCCAGGTCGACCTTCTTGCGGTCCGACTCCTTCAAGGTCGACGCACAAAGGACCGTACCGTCGGGCAGCGGGAACGGTGTGGTGTAGGCACGCGTCAGGTTGTCCGGCGAGATGATCGTCTCGGTATCGCGGCGCGGGCCGATCAGGGTCAGACCGCCTTGGGTCACCACGATGATATTCTGCCGATCGGGCATCGGTTGCGGTTGGGTCATCCGCAACACGCGATGCGTCAACGGGGCCTCTTGCCCGTCGGCCGGAGTACGGGGACCGTGGTTGAGGGCACGCCAGAACGGCCGCCGTTCCGGCCCGTAGAGGACCACGTCTTGCGTCCCGTCGGCATGGGCGGCGTGCAGCGTCAGCTCCGTCTTGTTACGCGAATAAAAGACTTCGAGCCGGCTGAAGACGATCCGCCCGTCGTGCAGGATGGCCGGCTCGTTGTCGCGGCCGATGTTCGTCGCGATCGGATGCAGATCGCTCCCGTCGGCGTCCATCACCCACAGTGCCGTGCAGGGATAGCCGTGGTATTCGTCGCGGATCCCCACGCGGCTGGTCGCCATCACGATCCGCCCGTCGGGCAGATAGGCCGGGCCCACATGGTGATACGGCCCGGTCGTCAATTGCGTCAGCCCCGAGCCGTCGACGTTGATCCGATAGATCTGCCACCACGGGTCTTCCTGGCCTCGGTACGAGAAGATCACATGCGAACCGTCCCACGACAACTCGTGCTCGGCCACGTAGCCGTCTTCGAACTGCGTCAACGGCGTCACCTTGCCGTCGGGTGTCGGCGGTCGCAGGACGTAAAGATTCCGTCCCGGCCGATAGGCGGGGCCCGAGTCGGTCACCACATAGGTCTGTCGCCAACGGTCGGCCTGTTCGACCGTGCCGATCGTGTTCGGGATGCTGTTATCGCCCTTGATAAAGACGATCGCGTCGTAAAGCGATCCGCCCGCATTGGCTTTCGTTTCACGGAAAGACACAGGGTGCCATGGGCGGCTTGCCCGCCCTTGCTCGGCGTCGTCATCGTGGCCCGCAGCGGCCTGCTGCGTCTCAGGCACCCGACTGTAGATCCCCCGTGCTCTGAGTGCATCCCGGGCAACATGGCGGATGCTGTGGAAATCGTGCTCGATCGCCGCCTTGCCCAGTGCAGCCAGGGCCCGCTGGTTGCCGAGATCGGCCAGCGCATCGGCCGCAGCCCGACGGATCTCCAACACGGACCGTTCGTCTTCGAGAATGTCGACCAGCAGATCCGTGTGTTCATCCGCACCAAGCAGCCCCAACGCACGGATCAATCCTTCGCGCCACCGTGGCGCCGGGTCGTCGTACTCTTCGTTCTTGAACGTGCCGTTGTAGCCGAAGTCGGCCTCGGCCTTCGCTTCGGCCAGCACTCGTGCGACCGGTTCGATCGCCCCACGGTCGCCCAGCCATGCGATCGTCTTGGCCGCATTGAGCCGCACCCAACCGTCCTTGTGTTCCAACAGGGCCAGCAGCCGCGGCAGGTCTTCCCGTTCCGTGCAGACGCCGGGCAACCAACTGGCGATGCGATAGGGCACGAACGCCGACCACACCAGCGGCTCCTCCAGCGGCGGCACGCGGCGCGGTTGGCCGAGCAGCTCGAACGCGTGTTCGCACGCCTGTTGACGCAGGCCGACGTGGTTCATCAAGTATCGGGTCAAATGATGGGCCACCTCCGGTTCGTAGAGCATGAACGTGTCGTGATCGCCCGGCAGATTGGCCATCAACAACGGCGCGATCTGCCGCAGGGCTGCCCGATCTTTCGGATTGTCCAACGGCAAGCGGCCCAGCGAATAGATGATCCAGTAGGGTGTTTCGAGCATGCGGTCTTCGTCGGGAAATCCCATCCGGTCGTCGCGCGGCAAATTGGCCGGCTTTTGGCCTTGCAAAGTCTTCGCATACTTCGGATAGGCCTCGATCAGGGCGGGCACGGCCCGAGCGTCGCCGAAATCGCCCAGGGCCTCGGCCGCCACGCGTGCCCAGAAGGGATCGTCCAGCAAAGCGATCAGCGCGTGCAGCCCGGCTTCTTCCTGCAAACGTCCCAGCGAGCGGATGCCCGCGCGAACCGTCGGTCGAAAGGCCGGCATGGTGGTCGGTGTCGGGCCGAGCCACTCGAGAACCGCCTCGGTCGCCCCTTGGCCGCCGAGTGTGCCCAGCGCCCGCAGGCCCCGTTCCTGCCGCCACTCGACCGACTCGATCTTGGCGACTTTCGGCCGCTCGAAGTTGCTCACCTCGATCTCGAGAAACGTCGTCGGATAAGTCGGGTTGACCGTGCCGTAGCTCGTAATGCGAACGTATCGGGCCATACGTTTGGGGAAATCGACGACCAGCCGGACCGGCGTTCGGGCCTTCTCGCGCTTCACCACTTCGAACCGTTCGTTGTCCAGACTGACGGCCACGTCGTACTCGGTCATGACGAACCCGGCTCCGTACTGATGCACGATCACTTGCGACACTTCACGCGGCTTGCCCAGGTCGATGCTGCACCATTGTGGGAAGGGGACGTTCTTGGTCTGCCAATAGCCGGGCCCGAGTTGACCGTCGAGCAGAACACCGGTTGGACCTCGGTAGGTGGTCGACGCGGTGACCAGTCCGTCGGTGGCCGTCGCCTTCGGACCGGCCAACAGTTGCAGCACGTCGTCGGCCGGTCGATCCGCCGGCACGGTTGCCCACCAGTCGCTCCACCGTCGGGCTTGTGCAGTACGTTCCTCCTGTGAGGCCGTCGTATCGAACGGGAATTCCATGCCCGTCAAATTGGTCAACGAAACGTGGGCCGCCTGGCGGACGATCCAATCGTCGTCTTGCAAGCCGTCGAGCAACGGCCCGACGGCGCCGCGACCGCCACACCAGGCCAAGGCCATGGCCGCCTCTCGCCGCACGTCGGTCGACTCGTCGTCAAGCCGTTCGATCAGCGCACCCTCCACCGAATAGGCACGAAGGAACCCCAACGACTCGGCCGCCGCGGCCCGAGTCGTAGACGACGCGTCGTTCAGCCCGGCCAGATGCTCGGCAACCTGCCGGTCATAGGGGCGAATCGGCGCGTCGTCGGCCACGGCCGAAACGTGCGAAACCGAGAGCAGGACGAGCAAGACGGGGGTGATGCGATTCATGGGCGGGAACTCGGCTGAAGATTTCACACGGATAAGAACGAACACTAATAGTCTAGACCACCGCCATGCGGTCTGCAAGAAGGCGGCTGTGCCAGATCACGCCAGCCCCAACGGGGCGACAGTCAATAGCCCAGGGCGTAAGCCCTGGGACTGCCCGACCGAATACTTCCATCAGCCCCGAAGGGGCGACAGAAGCGTCGCGATCGCTGTTTCTGTCGCCCCTTCGGGGCTGACGAGATCGCACTGGCTGACATTCCCAGGGCTTACGCCCTGGGCTATTGACTATCGCCCCTTCGGGGCTGGAATCACTTGCCACAAGCGAGTTGTTCGTGCGACCATGGCATGTTAGGATGGTCGGCGTGGGATAGCCGGTTTGCCCGCCGTGAGAGTCGCCGGAAACACGCCGGGCAAGCCCGGCCGCTAAACGACGATGGCGTACCTGACCCTGCTCCCAAAGAAGTGTAGAACTCGACTCAACGGAGGGCGTATCGTGAAATACCTACTCTTGGTTCTCGGACTACTCGTATCGACCGCTTCGGCCGATGAAGTCGTCTGGGTCGAGGCCGAGCAGTTCGCCGACACCGGCCGCTGGTCCAACGACTCGCAGTATGTCGATCTGATGGGCTCGCCCTATCTGTTGGCCACCGGAGTGGGCAAACCGGTCGACGATGCGGTCACTCGCGTGCAGATCCCCGCGGCGGGCGAGTATCGACTTTGGGTTCGCTGCAAGGATTGGCTGCCGAGCCACTCGCCCGGCCGATTTCAAGTCGTGGTCGGCGGCCGCGTGTCGAAAGTCGTCTTCGGCAAGGCAAAGACCGACGCCTGGCAATGGGTCGACGGCGGGCCGTTCGACCTGAAGGCGGGAGCGACCGAGATCCGCCTGCATGACACGACCGGATGGTGGGGTCGTTGCGACGCGGTCGTCCTGGCGCCACCGTCGTTCCGCCCAAGCAACGACACCGAAGCGTTGGCGGCCCAACGCTACAAGTTCGGCGGCGTCAGTGCGGAAGTCGAGCGTCCGGCTGATTTCGACGTGGTGGTCGTCGGCGGGGGACCGGCCGGGCTGGGCGCCTCGATTGCGGCCGCACGACACGGCTGCCGCGTCGCGCTGGTTCAGGATCGGCCCGTGCTGGGCGGCAACTCGTCTTCCGAGATCCAGGTTCCGCCGATGGGCTACATCGGAAACCCGCCGGATAAGGTCAACATCACGGGCCTGGCCGAGGAACTCTTTCCAACGCAAGGATGGCACAACTTCGCCGACTCGAAGAAGATCGAGCGGATCGTCCGAGCGGAAAAGAATATCTCGCTGATGCTCAACACGCGAGCCACCGGCGTCGAGATGGCGGTCGACCATCGGATCGCGGCAGTGCTGGCCATGAACGTCCACACGGGCCGGCGTATGGCCCTGTCCGCACCGTTGTTCATCGATTGCACGGGACACGGATGGATCGGTTACTATGCGGGCGCCGACTATCGCATGGGCCAGGAAGCACGCGGGGAGTTCGACGAGTCGCTCGCGCCGGTCGAGGCGGGCAAACGAACCATGGGCAACAGCCTCTACAACGCCGGGTTCGAAACGCATGAAAAACCCGTGCCGTTTCAATGTCCCGACTGGGCCTACCAGTGGACCAAGTCGGAAGACTTCGAGCCGCTGGGGTCGCATCGCCGGCTGAGAACGATCCAACGGCCCGACAATTTCGACGTCCCCTCGCGCGGCAAAGGTCGCAACCCGGGCAACGACCTCAACGGGGCGATCGTCTACGCCTGGTGGGTCGAATACGGTGGGATGCTCAGCACGATCGACGACGCCGAGCAGATTCGCGACGAACTGTTTCGCATCAGCATCGGGCTCTGGAACTACGCGAAGAACCACAACCCGGGCACGGTCGGGCGGAACGTCAATCGGGAGTTGGTTTGGCTGAACTACGTCCCCGGGGTGCGCGAGAGTCGGCGTCTGATGGGCGATTATATTATGTCGCAGCAGGATTTCGACCGGCGGATCGAGCATCCCGACATCGTGGCCTTCACCGACTGGGGACCCGACGTGCATCATCCGGAAGGTTTTTGGGTCGAGGGCAACGACTGCATCCACGTCTATCAGGGCCGTCGAACGGGCATCCCCTATCGGACCCTCTATTCGCGGAACATCGGCAATCTGTTGATCGCCGGCCGCTGCCACTCGGCCACGCACGTGGCGCTCGGCGGCACGCGCGTCATGCGGCCGATGTCGATGACCGGCCAGGCCGCCGGCACGGCCGCCGCTCTGGCTCTCCGGCATAAGACCGACCCGCGTGGCGTCTACGAAAGCCATATTCGCCCGCTGCAACAAGC
>JAZFUB010000478.1:0-9768 GCA_036447015.1 Thermoguttaceae bacterium
TCGATTGTCCTGGTCCGTTCGCAGCTTCAGTCGGCAGCCGATGCGGCGGCTCTGGCCGGTGCGTCCGACCTGACGCTGCCGCACGACGAGATGATCCGCGCGGTCCGAAGGCAGATTGCCCGACTTCCGGCGGCCGGAAACGGGGGCATTCCGTTGGACCAATACGACGTTCTGCCCGGCACGTGGCACACCGACAGGCGGCGTTTCATCGGCGCGGCAGCGCATCCCAACGCGATCCGCATCACGGCGCGGTCCGGCAAGACGCGCGAAGGCACTTCGCCGCTGATCTTCTCCTGGCTGTTCGACCGCCTGTCGTTTACGGGTCAAGCCTCGGCGGTGGCGACGGTCGTTCCACGCGATATTGCCTTGGTCGTCGACCTCTCCGGATCGATGAACGACGACACCGAACCCTGTTGGTCGATCGCAAAGAGTGCCCGGGCTCTGGGCTCAGAGGATGAATCCGCACGGCGCACCGAACACATGCAGCAGGTTTACGACGATTTCGGGTACGGCGCATTTCCGGGCGCGACGGAGGCGATCGGTCGACCGTTCGGCGTGGCCGACGACGAATATGCCTATGCCGCGTTGACGTGCGACGGCGGCCCGCTGACCAAGCCTAACGTGGCCGCACGCTATCGGATTCGCCCCGAAGACAATGAAGCGGTTCGCAAGAAGAAGGCCTACGGTGCGATCATCGACCTGCAGATTGCCCGCCTGATGCCTGCCGCAAAGCCCGCGCCGTCCAGCAGCGAGCATTTCGACTACTGGCAGCGCTACCTCGACTTCGTTGTCCGGCGAGTGAAGGTCGGTCGCGAGGGCAAAGGCGGGCCGCCCTCTCGTCGAGGCTGGCTCCCACCCGATCAGGCGTCGAACCGGATCGACGGCATGAATTCGGATTCGAAGGTCGGTCGGGGCGCCAACGTGTCGGAGCGTTTCGGCAACACGATCGGCTATGTGACGTACGTGCAGTTCATGATGGATCACGGCCGAGACGGCAAGCCGATCGGCGGCCACTATGTGCCGCTTTCCCGATATAGCCCCCATTGTCCATGGAACTCGGAGGAGACACCGGCGGGCCGGTTCCGCTTTCCGCCGCGCGCGCAACCGATGCATGCGGTTCGAAGGGCACTGATCGCCTCACTGAAGATGATCAAGGATCGCAACTCGTCGGTTTCCGATCCGAGCCGGCGCGATCGGGTTTCGATCATCACGTTCGATCGCCTCACGTCGGGCGGGCCGCGGATCGCACAATCGCTCACCGGGGACTACGACGCGGCCATGGAAGTCTGCACCCGGTTGCAGGCCGTCGGTGACAACGGAGCTTCAACGGCCATCGAAACGGGACTCCTCAAGGCGAGAGAACACCTCCGCCCGCGGCGCGAGGGCGGGCAAGGCCGGTACTCGGCCGACAAGGTCGTCGTGCTCTTGACCGACGGAATGCCCAATCTCTACAGCAGCAGCCGATCGGAAATCGGCCGATTCATCGGCGAATATCGCGACACCGAGTTCGATAATATCGATTCGTACGCAAGAGACGCAGCGTTGATGCAGATCATCAGCATGCGCGACGACCGTTGGCGGTGCTACGCCGTCGGCCTTGGAATGGGGGCCGACCACGACTATGTGGATCGGCTGGGCAACTCGGGAAACGCCGGCGGCGAGAAAGTCAGCCTCCGAGGTCCCGCCCACCAGGGCGACGACGAGAACCGTATGGTTACGCTGCTGGAGCAGATCCTCACAAACCCACGAGTGCGGATCGTCCAATAAGACGCATTGCAGTAACAATCCAAGAATCAGGCGGTGAACAACCTCCCCCGTTTCGACAGTCCAGGCAATCAACCATGCACGAAAACGACACCTTCACACCGATTGCGGTTTTCACTTTGCACCATCGCTACACGGGCAAGGTGCCGAGCCGAGGCTTTCGCGTTGCCGACGTTCTCAACGACGGCAATACCGATGTCCTGACATTGCACGATGCCATGGCAAGCGGTTCCGGCATGTGTGTCCAGGACGTGCATTTCGACGAAGTCGTCCTGAAGAAGAATTCCGTGTTGATCGTGGTTCCGCAAGGCAAGTACGAGGCACCTCGCCGACGCCGAAACAGATACATCGAGCGAGACCGTTACGGTGCGATGGTTGCGCTGCCGGGCTACGTCCTTTCGGGCGTTATGCATTTGCCCACCAAGCCGGTTGCCTCGTTTCTGTTGGCCGAGAACTCGACGCTTCCGGATTTCATGGGAATGACCAATGTGACCGTGCACAGTTCGATGCACGACTTCATGTCCAGCGACTGTGGTGTGTTGATCGTGCGGCGAAGTGCCATCGAAGCGGTGCAGTTGACAGCACACCCGCTTGCCAAAAGAGAGGATTCGCTCGGATAGCCGGGACACGATTCAGTATCAGACGCGATTTTCTGCGTGGATAACCACGAAAAGCTTGACATTTGGAGACCGTATACTACTTAAATGGTAGGGCGCCGGACGATTTCGGCCGAGAGTGTGTCTGTGCGTTTGCGCCCAAGCAGCGCGGATGCGAGAAGCAATGGTACGAGGATTATCACTATCATGTCGGTCGTAACGATTGATATCGCTTTTGGATTGCTGCTGGCGGCGGTCGGTGCCGGCGCCGGATGGTTCCTCCGCAATCGTGACCTGAGTCGGCACCATCCCAGCGGCGAAAGCGAAGCCCGATTTGCCCGAGAGGTTTTGATTCGACTGCAGAACGTGGCCGCCGATGTGGCAGCCGGTGTGGGCGAACACACCAGTCGTGTGGAAGAAATCAGCGAGGAATTGACGGCAAGCGGCAACGACGAAACCGAGGTTGTCGTCCATGCGGTCGATAACTTGCTGAAGGCCAATGCGCAGATGCAAGAGCAGTTGGAGTCGGCGGACGAAAGGCTCCAAGATCAAGCCCGACAGATCGAATCCCATGCTGCCGAAGCCCGAACCGACGCCCTGACCGGGCTGGCGAACCGGCGTGCCTTCGACGACGAGATGACCCGGCGGCTGGCCGAGTTCCAGCGCCACGGCCGAGGCATCTCGGTCATGATGATGGACGTCGACCATTTCAAAAGCGTCAACGATACGCATGGGCATCAGGTCGGCGACAAGGTGTTGCGCGACTTGGCCAAGATCCTTCGCCGCACGGCCCGCGACACGGACACCGTTGCCCGGTACGGAGGCGAGGAATTCGCCGCCATCCTGCCCGGCACATCGAAGCACGAGGCGGCCGAGGGTGCGGAACGGTTTCGTCAAGCCATTGAAAGCCATTCTTTCCATGCCGGCAATACGGAACTGCAGGTGACCGCCAGTTTCGGCGTGGCCGAACTGCAGAAGAACGAAGACGCGACAGCGGTTATCGAACGATCGGACGAGGCACTCTATGCGGCCAAAAAGTCGGGGCGCAACTGCGTCTTCTGGAGCGATGGTCGGGACATTCATCTGCTACGGGATGACCGAACGCCGCCCGACAAGCAGAGCGAAAGCTCGCAGACACAGGTGAAGGAGCCGTCGGTTGAACCCGACCGGGCCGAAATCGACCCGCCCCGGGATTCACTCGAAGCCGCCGAGGCAGATGTTCGGGAGGATCCCCAGCATTACTGCGACGGCTCGTGCGATCGGAGCGCCCTGCGCAGGTTTCTGGACGGTCGACTGCGCCGACTCGGCAACGGCTCGGACCGGCCCTCGGTTGTCCTGGTGCAGGTCGACGGCCATGCCAAAATGGTCGCCGAACTGGGAGACGAGGCCGGTCAGCTGATCCTTCGCGCTACCCCACAGTTCCTCAAAGCGGCGTTTCGCGACATGAAAATGCTCGCCACGTACGACACCACGACCTTTGCCATCGTGCTCTGCGGAGCGGATATTGGCGGCTCGGTCGCCCGAGCGGAACGTCTGCGAGAGGCCGTCTTGCGTTGCGTGTTGCCGTTTGCGGATAAACAGTTACGTTTTTCCGTGAGTGTGAGCATGGCGGAAGCCCAAAAGGGTGACGATGTGCCGCAACTGCTCATGCACGCCGAAGAGGCTCTCGAAGCCGCGACCAAGAGCGGTGGAAACTCCACGTACTTCCACAACGGCCAGTGGTCCGAGATCGCCCACACGCTGCTCGAGGAGATCGGCTAGTCGCGTACCACGATGCTTCCCAACACGCGACCGCCGCAATCGCCCACTACCCGTACCGCTTCGCGCACGGACCGACGTGTCGTCTGCCGAAGGCGAACGGCCAGATAGGTGCCGTCGCAATAGCGAGACGCCGGGGCGACCTCGTCATGGGCCAACGACGCCGCGTCGACCAGCACGAGTGAATAGGCCTCTTTGAGTTCTTTCAGGAGCCGCCCCAGGTCGGTCCATTCGAGATTCGATCTCCGCGACGGCTGCCCGTCGTGCGTGGGAAATTGAGAACCCGGCAGGAGACTCAGACGCTCGACCGTCGACTTGCGGACGACTTGCGGCCAGTTCGCCGTACCCATCAGCACATGGGCCAGACCGCAAGGCGCGTTGATTCCCAGGTATGCTCCCAACGAGGGAGCACGCAAGTTGGCGTCCACCACCAACACTTCGCCGGCCGTGCGCCGGACGAGTGCCGCGGCCAACGAGATCACTAATCCGATTCTTGTCTCTCCATCGCCCGGGCTGGTGAACATGAGTGCCGTCGGGTGATCGGGCCGCATGTTGGCGAGAATATTGTCGGCCATCTCGCCGTGTGCGTCGTCCACTTCACCAGATGACTCCAGACACTGCGAGTCCAGAAACGGCGACTTCAGAAACGGCGGCAAGCCCCAGGGTTCCGGCAGAGACTCCGGCCGCCGTGGAACTTCTCCCGCGGTGACCGCCTCGGGAATGTCGGGAACCTCCCCAAGAATGACGTTCGAGACCTCGCCGAGCAGCTCGCCCGACTCGGGAATCTCGCTGAACACGGTCTCGACCGTCGAAACATCGGTCGCGAGTTCCATGGCGATTTCGGCGTGCGCAAGCGTGGCTTCGATGGCGGCCGGATCTCGAACCGGCTCTTCGGACACGGCGTCCGCATCCCCTTGCGGCACGACTGCCCGTGGCGGCCGGTCACGGTCGTCCAGCGCATCGTCCGCGGCGACTCGCCGGTCGTCTTTCCCATCGGCGGCCGGTGGCGGCGACTTCGCTTCGATCTGTTGCAGCGCGCGTAGCATGCGGCCCATGGCTTCCGACCCTCGGTAATCGCCAATTGTCGTGGTCTACCTATCGCGAAGATTTCCGTCGTTCCAACCCGTCAACGGTTCATCCGCGCCGGAGCTTGGCGAACAATTGACCGAATTCGTGTCGTCGCACGGCAATGATCGGACGCGCGCCGGAGCCCCCTTCGCCGCTCTCGTCGACGAGCAGTATGTCCTCGTCGCGCAGTTCTTCCTCTCGCCGTTCTTCCTTGCGTTGCCGTGCGGCCTCTTCCAGTTTCATCGAGACCGCCGCGTCCTCATTGTTCGCTGCCACCGTCTCGGTCTCGCGTGCTTCGGTATCTTGTGGCAACGCCTCTTCATGCCCAGCCGCTGCGGGGCTGTCGTAGCGGTCGACGACGACCTCTTCCTGCTCGAATTCCTCCTCGAACGGATCGACGAAGACCAACTCGACCTCCGGACGAATCGAGCCGACCGGCCGAAACTCTTCTTCCACGTCACCGAGAAGCTGTTCGATGCGCCGCAATTGCGCGGCCGGCTCTGCGGCATCCGATTCCATGGGGTCCGGACCGTGCTCTTCTTCCACAGCAGGCGAGATCCGCAACGACGGCACGGCGCGCTCTTCGCCGCTCGGGAAGTCGTCATCCTCTGCGGCGTCGTCGAGCCCCCCGAATTCAATCACGCCGCTGTCGCCACCCTCGCAGTTGCCCTCGTTCCATGGGGTGGGCAGTTGCTGCAGATCGGCCCAAGCCTCGTCGACGTCGGCCGACGTGATTTGTCCTCGACCAGCCGAATAGGTCAACAACAGTGCGTGGTCGCAAACCTGATTGATCAACCTAGGGACACCGTCGGCGACCTGGTGGACGCTTCGACAGGCATCGACGGAGAACAGCCCGCTGCCTCGTTGGGCGCCTTCGCTCGAAGTCGTTGCGTCGGCCGATGTTTCGCCGGCTGGGCCCTCTTCTGCCGGCAATGACGGGACGATTTCGCCTCGGGCCAGTCCGATCTGGCGGTGGATGTAATCCTGGGTCTCGGTTCGATTGAGTGCTTCGAGGTAACATCTGGCAACGAGCCGCTGGCTGAACGAATCGAGCTTGGGACTGGCAAAGCGTTCTTCCAACACGCTCCCTCCTGCCAGGACCAAACGGACGGCCGGCTCCCCGTTGCGAGCGACGTTGGTCAACATCCGCAGTTCGTCCAACAGTCGCAGCGGCAGCGTATGGGCCTCGTCGACCAACAGCACCATCCCTCGGGGACACTCTTCGTCGCGCGAGAGGTAATCGATCAACGACAGACGCAGTTCGCCCTCGTCCATCGAGCGATAGGGCCGCGAGAGTTCGTACAAAATCGCCTGAAACAGATTCCGCCGAGAACCCAGCCGGCCGCTCGATAGCAATGCTACCTGGAACGATTCCTTGAACTGCTCGGCCAGCAACCGGCACAAAAGCGTCTTGCCGATACCCGAGGGGCCGACGACCATGGCGTGCCCCTCGCCCCGCTCGAGGCACCGAGCCAGCACCGTCCGTGCGTCTTCGATCGTGCTGCCCGGAAAGTATTGGTCGACTTCCGGGACCGAAGCGAACGGTTTCTTCACGAAACCGAAATGGCTGTTATACATGGCTCATTCTTCTCAGCTTCTTCTCTGTGCTTGTTTTCTCTGCGGATTGTTCAAGAACCCAGTGATCCACTCCATGGAATCGGCATTACCTTGCCAGCCGCTCCACTCGGTACGCGAACTAGCCGCAACATTGGCCTTCTGGAGCCGCAGCCCAGATTATTTGACCGCTACATATTGCGCCGCCTTCGGCGCTAGATCCCAAGCATGTTGATTGCCATTGTCATGCAACCGCCGATCAGTATCAGGCCGCCGAGGATCAGTATCGGGCGCAGCCATTGTCGTCGGTCGGCGGACTCGCGCTGATCGCTCGGCAGACCACTCTGCGAAACGACGCCAATGACGGGCACTGAAATCGCCTTGCCGACGTCGGCCACCGTGCCGAGTGTGGGCTCCATCGCCCAACCCAACGAGACCATACCCGTTGCGGCGGCTCCCGCGACACCGGCGATCAAGGTTGCCAGCAGGACGGTCAATCCCGTTCCCTGCGGTGCCGGCGCGTCAACCATCCGCGCCAAATCCAATTCGATGCGAGGAGCCAGTTGGCCGGTTTCCCAGGCTTGGCGTTCGCTGCGCGTAGCCATCCGATAGGCCTCGTCGGCCTCCTTCGCCGCTTGCTCGAGTTCTCGCAACTGTCGAAGCGTATCGGCTCGCCGCTGGGCCGCCGGCAGTGACGCCGTACGATCGTTCGGTGTCTGCTCAGTCGGAATGCTCTCGTCGGTCAAATCAGTCTCGGGACGTTGCGGCGAGGAAAGCGACGGATCGGTCGGTAGTTGGGACATCTGCCCGGGAATCTGCCTGGGAATCAACGCCATGCGCTGTTCGAGTGCCGAAAGCTGCATCTGGGCTTCTTGAACCATCGGATGCAACTCCGTTCGGTCGGTCAGCAGGGCATCCCGATGCGATTTCGCTTCGGCCAACCGGCCTTGCAGTTCGAGCCACTCGGGATTGTCGACCATGGCCGGCTCTTTCTCCACGATGCTTCCCACGGTGCTTCCCACGGTGCTTTCCACGATGCTTTCCACGATGCTTTCCACGATGCCGGGCCGCGTTGGATCCATCTGCTCCGATGTCTCTCGTTCGCTCGGTTGCTCGGCATCGAGCCTCGGGCCAACCTCGGCAAGGGGGGCATCGGAATGGATGTCGTCGGCATGCCGGTCGATCAGCGCGTCGAGTTGCTGTTGTGCTTCGAGAAGCGTTCGGCGAGCGTTCTCGGTGGCCTTGCCTGCCTCGACGGAAACTTCCCTCGCACGACTCTGCCACTTGGCACGAAAATCGGCCGCATAGGACTGGGCCAGGCGGTTGACCAGCCGGACGCAACGGTCGGCATCGGAGTCGGTGTAGGTGATCGCGATTTCCAGTTCACCCGGTTCGGTCGCCTTGCCCACCGTGACCTGGAGATTCTTGCGAACCGCTGCAATGTCCGGCGCGGCCCGGTCGTGGGGGGCTTCCTTCGCATCGGATTCGCTCGACGCTCCCATCCGCCGCAGGACCCGGTGCAAGACGGCTTCGGACGTGAGCTGTATCACCATCTGCTCGGGCACCGGATTCCACAGTTCGGCCAGACGGGCCGCCGAAGCATCGGTTGCGGTGATCCCCGGCGGAAAGCCGACTTGCCGATAGATCTTGGCCGTCGCCGTGTGACGTTTCGTCGACTCGGACGGCAGGTCGGCCGTGTGTCCCCACCAGAAAACCAACGACGCAGCCGCGACGGCCCCGAGCACGCAGAACATCTTGCTCGGTCCCCCGCGCGAGGTCGGCCGTACCGTGTGATCGGAACCGCTTGGCGACTTTGACATGGCAAGTTCTCACGAAACGTGACGGAACCCCATCGATGGCGCCGCACCGACGGCGCATAGCACCCCATACCGTCGACATCGACCGGCGGAAGCCTGGAGCTTTAGTGCCGAAAACCGAGGCAGAAAGGTTTACCGGACCGCGTGCAAACGCTTTGCTACTTGCCGACAGCGTACCTTTCGGCGAAGATATTGGTGGAGACTCGGAGAGAACCTATGTTTCGTATCAAGATCTGTGGCATCACCAGTGTCGAAGACGCCCGCGTGGTGGTTCGGGCGGGGGCCGACGCGGTGGGGCTGAACTTCTATCCGGGGAGTCCCCGATTCGTCACGCTGGAGACGGTACGGAAAATTGTCGATGCGTTGCCCGACGGCGTGGTCAAGGTGGGCCTGTTCGTCAATGCCGAGGCCGACCATTTGACGTCGATCGCCGATCTGCTGGGGCTCGGCTTGGTTCAGTTGCACGGTGACGAGCCGCCCGAGTTCCTGGTTGCCATGGGGGATCGGCCCGTCATGCGCGCGTTTCGCCTCGGCCAAGACGGACTACAGCCGATCACCGAATACTTGCGGCGGTGCCGTCGGCTCGACTGCATGCCGCGGATGGCGCTGATCGATTCGCACGTTGCCGGTGCCTATGGCGGCACGGGAGCAGTCGCCGATTGGCCGGCGCTGGCGCGCTACCCGGCAGACGAGGACTTTCCGCCGCTGGTTCTAGCGGGTGGATTGACTCCACTCAATGTTGCCGAATCGATCAACACGGTCGGTCCTGCAGCGGTCGACACGGCCAGCGGAGTGGAATCGGGCCCCGGGCGGAAAGACCCGGCCGCGGTCGAGGCGTTCGTCCGTGCCGCCCAGCGGGCTTTCGGCGACGTATAATTGTCAGCCGTCAAATCAGAAACCCCAACCGCTATCCCTTGCCAAAAGTCGCCCCGGCGGCGTATGATAGGCGTTGCTTGTCTTTATGGCTCAATGATGTAAGAAGGAGGTCCCCGTGTCGCAGGTCGAGACAAAATTGCCGTACAAAGTGGTAGAGTGCTCCCCCGAGGAGTTCAAGAAACTGGCCCAATTCGGGCATAAGGAGATCATGCTGGCCGAGAACGAGATGCCCGGCCTGATGGCACTGCGCACGCAATATGGGCCGAAAAAGTCCCTCGCCGGCGCAAAGATTGCCGGCTGCCTGCACATGACCATCCAGACGGCCGTTCTGATCA
>JAZFUB010000479.1:0-7891 GCA_036447015.1 Thermoguttaceae bacterium
ACTGCGCCAGCGAACGGCAGTCGGGGGGGCAGTCTCCGGCGCGAGTTGCTCAGCGTTTTCGGGCATCGTTGGTTCGGACATCGTTGGTTCCGACATCGTTTGGCTCAGCGGCGTGCATGCACTCTTCCAGTATACTCCGATTTTTTTGGGAAATCACAATGCCTTCCTTGAAAAAATAACCTATGTTTTCAATGGCGGCTGATTCCGGCCGCCACAACCGGATTCTCCCCAATCGGGTCTTTTCTTCAGTCACATCCGAGTACGACTCACAACCGAGTGGGGCGGTCGCTTCAGACCGTCGCGTGGGAGACGATCCTTGTACGCGCTACGAACCTATCGTCCGTGGACACTTCGCCGCCGGTGCGGCCTTCTCGATCTCCCCCCTTTCCCCTTCGCCTGGCAGCCAACGGGATGCCGCCATGCTCGGATCACCATATTGTAGGCAGGCAATCATGCGGTCGCAAAGACTTTTCGGATCCAACAACCGACTTCAACGCACAAATCCCAAGCGGCGATCACGTGGCGGCAAACTGTGCCGCCGCGATACCTTGCCGCTTCGAATCGAGCAACTCGAACACCGATTCTTTCTCAGTGCGAGCAATCTCCTTCCGATGATCTCGCCCGCTTGGTTCCAGAACCTCAGCGACTCGGACACCCCCGCCCACGTCAATCCGGCCAATCTGTCGATCGACGAGTCGACCTGGTCGCAGGACATCTCGGGCAATTCGAAGGTCTACGACTGGATCGTCCAGTTCGACGCCGCCTCGATCGGCGCGAGCAGTTCGCTCGCCGATACGGAACCGCTGCTGGCCGGCGCCGGATTCGAGGTGCAGGCGATCCGCGGCCTGGGGTTGGTCGGCCAGACGGTCGTGCGCAGCTCGGGCGTCTCGCTCACCTCGGTCAGCGACTGGCTGAAAAACAACGAGTATGTCGTCAGCTACGAAATCGACGTCGCTCGGCAGCTTCAGATGACCCCCAACGATGCAAGCTATTCGCAGTTGTGGGGGCTGAACAACACGGGCCAGAGCGGCGGAACGGCCGACGCGGATATCGATGCGCCCGAGGCCTGGGACATCTCGACCGGCAGCAGCGACATCGTCGTCGCCGTGATCGACACCGGCGTCAACTACAACCATCAAGATCTGGCCGCGAATATCTGGACCAATCCGGGCGAAATCGCCGGCAACGGGATCGACGACGACGGCAACGGATTCGTCGACGACGTCCACGGCTACGACTTCATCAACAATGACGGCGACCCCATGGACGACCATGGACACGGAACGCACGTCTCCGGCACGATCGCCGGAGCAGGCAACGACGGGGTGGGCGTGGTCGGTGTGAATTGGTCCAGCTCGATCATGGGCTTGAAGTTTCTCTCGGCGAGCGGGTCGGGGTACACGTCCGACGCCGTCAGTGCGGTCAACTACGCCACGATGATGCGGACCCAATACG
Organism: Thermoguttaceae bacterium; assembly: GCA_036447015.1. Taxonomy (GTDB): domain Bacteria; phylum Planctomycetota; class Planctomycetia; order Pirellulales; family Thermoguttaceae; genus JAZFUB01. The sequence goes on from JAZFUB010000479.1 coordinate 1,456, forward strand.
GTGTCAACGTCCGCGTCACCAGCAACAGTTGGGGAGGCGGTGGGTCCAGCACGGCAATGGCCAACGCCATCGAAGCCAGCGGCAACGCCGGCATCCTCTTCGTCGCCGCGGCCGGAAACAGCGCCAGCAATAACGACGTCTCGCCGCACTATCCGTCCAACTACAACGTCTTCAACGTGCTTTCCGTCGCCGCCACCGATCGAAACGACAACCTGGCAAGTTTCAGCAGCTACGGCGCCACAACCGTGCATCTGGCGGCTCCCGGCGTTTCGATTTATAGCACGACGCTGGGCAACGGTTATGCGTCATGGTCCGGTACCAGTATGGCAACTCCCCATGTGTCGGGCGTGGCGGCCTTGGCCTGGTCGGTCGACCCGGACGCCACTGTTGCCGATATTCGCAGCGCCATTCTCGACAGCGTCGACCAACTGGGATCGCTCAGCGGACGCGTCTCGACCGGTGGACGTCTCAACGCATTGGCGACGTTGGAGTTGATCGACTCCGACGCCCCGCGAAGGCCCACGGTCGGGTCCCTGTCGGCGTCGCCGGACTTCATCGGCTCGGGTGTATCGACGACGCTTACGGCCCGCAATGTTAGCGACAGCGACGGCACCGTCTCGGCCGTCTATTTCTATCTCGACAGCAACGGCGACGGCCTATTCGACGCCGGCGACGAACTGCTGGGAACCGACACGACGGTCGTCGGCTCGGAGGCCTCCATCCAGTTGGACACCGAAGAGTTCTCGGACGGCCAGCACACGCTGTTCGCCAGGGCTTTGGACAACGACTCGCAGTGGAGTTCGGCCATCACGGGGCGGCTCACCATCGTGGCACCGGACGACCATGGCAATAGTGCGGCGGCAGCCACCGCGACGGCCATCGAGCAAATCGTGGACGGAACAATCGGACTGGGCGGCGATCAGGACTGGTTCTCCTTTGCCGCGACTGCCGGCAACAGCTATCTCTTCCAAACCGAGCTGACCGGGCTGTCCGATTCGGTACTCTATCTGTACGCTCAGGACGGCGTGACGCTGCTGGCATATAACGACGACGTCGCTTGGCCGTCGCATCCCGAATCGTCCATCGGCTGGACGGCCCAACAGAGCGGAACCTATTTCCTCAGGGTCAAGGCGTGGGGTTCCTGGCAGACGGGCGGCTATCGCCTGCATTTGGAGAACCTCAACGACGACCACGCGGACGGCCCGGCGAATGCCACCTCGCTTGCCGTCGGCACTGCGGCTTCGGGGAATATCGACTTCGCCAACGATCAGGACTGGTTTGCGGTCGGCCTGGTCGCCGGACAATCCTACGTCTTCGAGACGGAACTGGGGACACTCGACGACTCGATCCTCTACTTGTACGATCAGGACGGTTCGACGCTGCTGGCATACAACGACGACGCGATCGGTTTGGAATCTCGGATTGACTGGACGGCCGACCAAAGCGGGACCTACTACCTTGCGGTTGAGGCGTTCGATTCGTCGTACACCGGCGGGTATGACCTGCTCGCCTCCCAGAGCGACGGCCCGTTGCCCGATCCGACCGACCTGGGAACGATCTCGCTTCTGGAACTCGACGGCCTCGACCTCGCGCCTGCCGACCTTTGGTACGCATTGTCGACAGTACGCGACGGACTGTTGACCATTGAGGCCCTGTTCGGCGGAGCCCCCGGCAATGTCGCGATGACGCTTTACGATGCCGACTACGGCGATCTGGCGACGTCAAGCGCCACGGCGGGCGGACAAAGGCTCGATTGGCAGGCCGCCGAGTCCGAACGTTTCGTTCTGAAGGTCAGCGGTAGCGAGTCCGCAGTCGATCTGCGGCTGGCTAACCTGGTGAATCAGACGGCCGGCATCGTTCGAGTCTATGGGACCAGCGCCGACAACCTCTTCGAGTTCACGGCCGGCAGTCAGTATCAGGTCACGATCGACGACTTCGCCTATCAGTTCGAAAGCGCCGACGTCACGGTCGTCACGTTCACTCCAGGTGCCGGCAACGATACGGCCGTGTTGACCGGATCGACGGACGACGAGACCGTTTGGATGTATCCGACCAGCACGACGATGTCCGGTACGGGCTACATGGTCACCGTGTCCGGCGCGGAGGAAGTGTCCGTCGACGGCGGAGGCGGTAACGATACCGTCTATCTCTACGATTCGGCCGGCGACGATCGCTTCTACGGCAAGGAAACCGTCAGTTGGCTCACAGGCAACGGATTTACCAACATCGCCAGGAATTTCGATCGGGTCGACGCCTATTCCGACGCCGGCGGCAACGATCGGGCGTACCTCTACGACTCGGCCGGCGACGACCGGTTCTATGGCAGAGAGACGCTCAGCTTGCTCACCGGCGACGGGTTCCTGAACGTCGCCAGGAATTTCGATCGGGTCGATGCCTACGCCACCGCCGGCGGCAACGACCAGGCCTATCTCTACGATTCGGCCGGAAACGATCTGTTGCAGGCTGCCCTCGATTGGGCAAGGCTCGACTACGGGAGCTCGCTCGCAGAGGTGCATGGCTTCGACTGGATCAACGCCATCTCCTCCTTGGGAGGTTCCGACAGCAAGGAAATCGACGCCGTCAATTTCCTCATGGAAACCGAGGGGGTCTGGCAAGATATTTGAGCCGGCTTAGCGGAGATCGTCCAGTCGGAGGAGTTGGGGGACGAGTTGCCTTGCCGCGCGAGCGCGATGGCTCAGACAGGCTTTTGCCACCGCCCCCAACGCTCCGAACGAACGATGGTACTCGACGATCTCGAACAACGGGTCGTAGCCGAAACCGCCCATGCCTTGCGGCTCCGTCAGAATGCGGCCATGGCAGGACGCTTCGCTCTCGGCGCGTATCGTTCCCGACGGATCGGAAAGCGTCATGTGGCAAACGTACCGAGCCGTGCGCCGCGCCGCCGGTGTCTCGCCCAACTCTTGCAGCAAGAGCCCGTTGTTCGAAGCGTCGGTCGCGTCGGGGCCCGAGTATCGGGCGGAAAACACGCCCGGCCTCCCGTCGAGCGCATCGACCATCAGACCGCTGTCTTCGCCCAAGACCCAATGTCCCAGGTGACGCGCCTGTTCAACGGCTTTCAGAGCGGCGTTCTCGGCGAACGTGTCGCCACTTTCCACCACTTCGATCGCGCTGGGAAAATCAGCCAACGTGCGCAGCTCGATCCCGACCACCGCGAGCAACTCGATCAATTCGAGGCCCTTCTTGCGGTTTCCCGTACCGAGGACGAGCCACATCAGAAGAGGCCGCCTGCCAATTCACGGCTGATCGATCGTTTCGGAACGTGGATCAGCATCGGCTGCACGTCGAAAGGTATTCCGTTCAACGTCTTCAGGTGAGCGGGTACGGCGCCCCGTGGCGTGGGGCCATCGAGCGGCCGGGCGCCGAACGTTTCGATAATCGTGCGAATGCGAGGGTCGACGACGATCTTCCCGTCCACACCCGGCATACCCGTCGCATTGAAACTGCCGACGGTGACGCTGCTGCTGTAGCGATCGTGAAACTCGTAGGCGTCGTAGCCTTTCAGTCGCAGCGCCTCGGTCAATAGGTGGGCCATTTCGGCAGCCTTGGCCAACTTACTCTCGACCACCTTGCCCGCTTCGATCTCGCGGATCTTCTCCGGTTCGATGAACACGTTTCCCTTGAACGTGGCGACCCGGACCGTATACCTGCCCGGACACTTCAGCAGGCTGTGCGTTACGTGTTTGTTCATCTCGACCACGAGCTTGTCGACGCCCGGTGCCGCAAAGAAGTCTTTCGGCAGCAGCGGATTGGTCGTGACGAACGCGTGGCCCATAGGACCGCTCTTTTGCTTGTCGCTGCCGATGATCTTCTGCATACGCTGCTCAATCATTCGCCAACGGGCCAGTGATCGATTGGTCTGCTTGTCCTCTCCGATCTCCAGACACTTCGGATGGCTGTGTTTGAGTTTCTGAAGCGCGTTCTGGGTCTCCGGATCGTCGGCCGACTGGTAGTTGCCGACCATGACGGCAATCTCCTTCAATTGCGATCCATTGCGATATCGTCCTTTGACCGGCTCGCCGTATCGATTCATACCGCGAGGCCGGGCATCGCCCAGTTCGAATTTGACCGGATGGATGTAGGCTTCGAGCTTGTACCGCCTGCGGAGCTCCAGGACCAGTTCCCGGGCCTGCTCATGGGCCCCCTCGCCCGAAAAAGGACACGCCATGATCATCCACGGCCCATTGTCCTCGCTGACGCGATAATCCTTGTCCGGATCCGCGTCCACTCGGCTGAACGAAAGCAACGAGGTCAACGGTAGAGCCGCCCACGCCGAGCCGACAAGACATACGGCCAACGTCAGACAGAATACCGAAGTCCGGGAAGTCCATTTCCCAATCATGACGAACTCCTCGCAAAGGGGGGGTGTCGAATCGGCAGGCGGGAGTCTAGCAGAAGCCCCCCCGCGACGCCAGAGCATCCGCAGGAGATGTTGGCGGAGGGCAACACTGTTAGCCGCGGAGCTTGCTCCGCGTTGGGAAGATAGGGATACCGTCGAGCACTTCCGAGCGCGGAGCAAGCTCCGCGGCTAACCTTCAGACCGCCGCACGGATCCGATCGTTCGAGATCGCTGCGGCCGTGGCCCGAACCAGTCGGCCGACTTGGTCCTCGCCCGAGGGCAGTTCGACCGGGACGTATCGCCCGGAGGTCCCCACGAAAAGGCCCGGTTGGTCCGCCATCGGTGTTTCGACCAGCACTTGCAAGGATCGACCGATCAGCCGCTCGAAGAACTGTTGGCGCAATTGTTTGCCCAGCTCCCCCAGCTTGACTGCGCGACGCTGTTTGACCGTTTCGGGGATCTGCTCGGGGAGGTTGGCGGCGAGGGTCCCTTGGCGGGGACTGAAACGGAAGACGTGCAGCTTGGAGAAACCCACTTCGCGGACCGTGCGACACGTTGCGGCGAAATCTTCGTCCGTTTCCCCGGGAAAGCCGACAATCACGTCGGTCGTCAGTGCCGGACAGTCGAGCGAATCACGGACCTTTGCACAACATTCCAAGAACTGGCCGACCGACTGCCGTCTCCGCATCCGCCGCAAGACGGCATCGGAGCCGCTCTGCATCGAGATGTGCAGGTGCGGGCAGATCCGATCCGTTCGGCCGGCCATCAGGGCGATCAATTCGTCGGAAACTTCGACCGCCTCGATGCTCGAGAGCCGCACGCGAAACGCTCCGTCGAGTTCGACGATTCGTCGCACGAGTCCCGTCAGATCGATTCGCTCGCCGGGCGATTCATCCCAGCGATCGACCCCATAGTGGCCCAAGTGGATACCGGTGAGCACGATCTCGCGGTGCCCGTTGTCGACCAGGCGACGGATTTCGTCGAGCACGTCGGGCACGCTGCGGCTAGACAGCACGGGCCGAACTTGCGGAATGATGCAATAGCTGCACTGCATGCGGCAACCGTCCTGCACCTTGACGTAGGCCCGATGCCGAGAGCCGAACGACGAGATGCCGCTGGGCACATCGAGCAGTCCGAGCCGGCCGAGCAGCTCGGGCAATTGCCGTTTGTCGGTCACCACCTCGACCACGCCGGGCAAGGCGGCCACTTCCTCCTCGGCCCGAGTCGCGTAGCAACCCATCACGATGATCTCGGCCTGGGGGTATCGCCGGCCGAGTTGCCGGATCATCTTGCGGCTCTTTGCTTCTCCGTCGGCGGTGACCGTACACGTGTTGACCACGCACAGATCGGCCGCTTCCCCCTCGTTCGCATCGCGATATCCAAGCCGGGCCAACCCCTGACGGAGATACTCGGTCTCATACTGATTGACTTTGCAACCGAGGGTTACGGTTTTGAGTGTGGGCATAGAGGGTCCGTTGTCACTCGCCACCTTCCGCTTCGATCGTCGCCCACATCGAGCCTTGGCACTCGTCGATTTCGAGGTCTTTGCCGTAAGCGTGGACCTGATCGCGTTTCAGTTCGGCGTGTTCTTGGGTCGTTGTCAGCACGACGGCCCGGCCTTCGGAATCGACTTGCTTGGCCAGTTGAAAACCCTTCGCCGGTTCGTGCCCGAACAACGCACGCAACATCAGGATGACGTACTCGTAGGTGTGCTGCTCGTCGTTCCAAAGGATGACGTGATACCGGGGTTGCCGCTTGGGCCGTGCTTTGCGTTGTTCGTGCCGACGTTGGACGGTTTCGGTCAGCGGCACTTCGGCGGTCGCTTCGAAAGAATCGCTCATTTCACTACCTCCCGACCTGATCCCGGCTGAAATGATTATACTAGGTGCTTACCGGACCGAACAGACCCCTCGACAGGGGCGTCTTGCAGTGGTCGCGACCAAAGAGTAGGGTGTCGAGACACACCACATGTCCTATGAAACTTTTGCGAAAAAGTGGCCCCCGTTGACCACGCTCCGGCAAGCATGGCTACGGTTTTGAGACAAAGCCCCGTTGCAAGGTTTCAGTTGCAAGGTTTCA
>JAZFUB010000480.1:0-6183 GCA_036447015.1 Thermoguttaceae bacterium
GAACAGTAACCCAATTCGCGAAATGTGATCGGAGCCTATCGTGCGGAAATTCCATCGATGCGTCATCCTGGGAACGACCTTCGCGCTCTGCCTGGTCAACCTGGTCTTCGGCTACTACCAATCGAACGGTTGGATGGTTGCGGCCGGGGCGCTCGGAACGATCTTTGTACTGTGGCGCATCGTCGTGACCCGCGGCGCCCGACGCGAGGAAGTTGTCCGGGAGGCCGCCGTCGAGCTGCAGACCGCTCGACCGATTGCGGCTTCGAAGCCGGTCGATCCGAGCGACACCGACGGTCTGGTCGCACAGATGCTTGCGCAAGGGCGTTTCTCGCTCCTGTTGCGCCCCCAACTGGCGGCCAGTCTTGGCGAGGAACATTTTCGCCGGGCTCTGGAGACGCTCGACGAGTCGATGGGGCTGGTCCCCGACGGCGAGGTCGTCCTGGGTGCCATCGATGCGGCATTGGATGACGGCAGGCTGGATCAGGACGAAATCATCGCCGCCCGGGGCCGCGTGGTTGCCGTCGAGCCGTTCTTTCTCGATCGTCGCCCGGTGACGAACCGGCAGTTCTACGAGTTCGTGGCCGGAGGCGGCTACGCGCAGGTCGCCCTCTGGGATCCGAAGATGTGGCAGGCGGTCCTGGAGATGGTCGATCGAACGGGCATGCCCGGCCCACGCTACTGGAAGGACGGTTGCTTTTTGCCGGACGAAAAGGATCACCCGGTCGTGGGCATCAGTTGGTACGAGGCCTCGGCCTATGCCCGGTGGATCGGCAAGCGGCTTCCCAGCGACGCCGAATGGGTCAAGGCGGGCAGTTGGCCGGTGGCCATGTCGCCGACCACGCGGATGCAACGCAAGTATCCTTGGGGCGACACGATGAACCGTACGGCGGCCAATCTCTGGGGTTCGGGGCCCGAGCGGATCGTGCCGGTCGACGAGTTCGACCTGGGCGTGAGCGTCGGCGGTATCTACCAACTGATCGGCAACGTCTGGGAGTGGACCTGCGGAAACTTCCGCGAGTTGAGCCTTTGCGGCGAACGCGTCAGTTCCTGCAATCCGTATCCCACCGGCCTCGACACGCAGGACTACGTGCCCGGGGACCTGATCCTGCCGACACCGATGAAAAGCATTCGCGGCGGCGCTTTCGATACCTATTTCGACAACCACGCCACGTGCCAATTCCAAAGCGGCGAGAACCCGCTCAAACGTCGACACAACATCGGGTTCCGTTGTGCCGTGGCCATTGGGGACCTGGCATTGATACGTCCGAAGTCCGCCGAGCCGGAAAACGCCGCACCGCAAGAAGCCGCACCGGTAGACATTGCCCAACAACCGGGCGTCGGGGTTTCAGAAGCCGGGGTTTCAGAAGCTGGAATTCCAGAGGCCGGAATTCCAGAGGCCGAGGAGATATCAGCATGACAAAAAGCGTCATTCAACCGTTGGAATCGTACCGGCTGGCTCAGTACGTCGTCCCGATCCGTTGTCACATCTGCGACTCGGACAACACGGTGGACTCGGAGTTTTGCAGCCATTGCCTGGCGCCGATGGGGCTTGCACACCAGGTGGCCAATTCGAAGACGATGCCGCAGATGATCGGTGTGCTCGGAGCGGCCAGCGTCGGCAAGACCGTCTACCTGGGTATGTTGATGGACATGCTGTCGCGCCAGCCGCATCGGATCCAATTGGTCGCCCGCGGCGCGTTCTCGATCACGTTGCAGCAAACGACCCTTTCGGCCCTTTCGAGATGCGAGTTTCCCAAGAAAACGCCCAACGAACCGGAGCGCTGGAATTGGGTCCATTGCCAGATCCGACGCCCCAAGCAGCGGCAGCCGGTCGAGTTGGTGATGCCCGACATGGCCGGAGAAGCGGTCCTCGAAGAGGTCGACCACCCGCACACGTTCCGCGTCGTCCAGTCGTATCTGAAGAAGAGCACCGGAGCGATGATCCTGATCGACGCGATAAAGGTCAAGGATGGCAGTCGCGAGCAGGACTACTTCACCATGAAGCTGGCGACCTACCTGGGCGAACTGAGCGACGACCCGAAAGCAGGCTGGTCGCAACGCCCGGTGGCGCTGATCTTCAGCAAGGCCGACCAGTGCGACGAGTGCCGCGACGACCCGGAGGCCTTTGCAAAAGCGCATGCCACCGGGTTGTGGCAGACCTGCCGGGAGCGGTTCGACAACCACAAGTTCTTCGCCTCCGGAATCGCCGGGGCCTGTGCGTGGCGCGAATCGATGACCGAGGGTCGCGTGCAGGTGCCCTTGAGGATCGAGCCCCATGGAATCGTCGAACCGTTCGAGTGGATGTTGGACCAGATCGAAGCGAACAAGGGGAAGAAGAGGTGACGGACCACGCACGGACCTCGCAGATATCCACAAACTTCAAGAGATTCGGGAACACGTATGGCAGATGTACAGCAAGCGATCTTCACCTCGGCGGAAACCGACCGGTCTGCCGGCTATCAGGTGGTTGCCCGGAGTCCCGGCGTATCCGACGCCGATGCCCGACAACTGACCGTCTGGGGACCGTCGCACGACTCGCTGTTGGAGTTGGGTTCCGACGCCGCGAGCTTGAACTTCTTCCCGTTGCCAAGCGGTGCCTATTGCGTCTCTCGGACGACACCGGCCGGCTGGGAGTATAGCGGGCGTGGAGGGCATCGAGTCTACACGCACTGCCTGGTTGTTTCGCCCGAGGTGTTGGAGCGATTCGCCAACAATCCGTTCGCGTTGGCTCGTGCGGCGCGTGCTTCCGGCGTGTTGGACGTTCGCAGCCGCATCCCGAGCCGGCTCGAGCCGGTCGCGTTGGCCGGCGGTGCCACGCCCGTCGACCAGACGCTACTGACCCGATTGGCCGCCCAACCGGGCCCCGAACGGTTGGCGATGTTCCTACATCGGGCGCTCGAATCGAGTTGCCTGGCGGTAGCCGGCAAACCTTCGGCCGAACAGTTGATCGCCGGACTGATCAGTTGCCTGCCTCCGCAATGCCGGACCGAGTTCTCGTTCTCCACCGGCCTGAAGTATTCCTCTCGTCGTCCGTTTCGCATCGTCGCCTTGTCCGAAGACAAGGCCGAGCAACGTTGGGTGGCCCATCAATCGGGCGTCTCCGTCTTGGACCTGCACGAGGAACTGACGACCGACTCGGTATCGTTCGACGGTTGGGCACGGTTGATCGGCCGCGTCGTGAGTTCCGGCCGCGTTTCCTTCCTGGCTACCGAGTTGTCCAAACGCCGTTTCCAACTTACGCTCGACGACCTGTCCGCACTGGGATTGCAGTTGCTCGAAGAACTCGATGCGACGGCCCTGCAAAGCGACCATCAGCCGGTCGACGGCCCTTCGCCCACCCGCCTGTCGGTCGGTTTCGAAAAGGAGACCCCGCAGCCGTCCACGCGGAAGGCTGCCCATGCGGCCCATACGCAGTTCGAGAAGAGCGGTGACGCGGCCACGTCTGCGCGACAAAGGGAGAACCGTCCGTCGAAGACGCTTCAGCCTCAATCTCAGGAGGCTCTGGAGAAGCTGGAACTCCTCGATGACGTCGTCTACGAGGCGATCAACGGCGAGGAAGTCACGCTGGAGCGACTCAAAACACTCCTGCCGGAGGTGCTCGACGAATTGGAGGAAGAACTGGTCATCGAATCACGGGCTCAGTACCTGCGCTACGCGCTGTCGATCTGGGAACAGGGTACCGACTCGACGGGCCTTCGCAATCCGTTGCGTGCGATGCAGGCATTGGACGTGCTCTGCTTGCTGTTCGATGACGTTTAGCCGCCACATCAATCGATCAGCAGCACGACCAGACGCTTCGGGCCATGGACGCCGAGGATGAGAATCTTCTCGATGTCGGCCGTGCGGCTGGGACCCGTGATCAGCACGAACTCGCCGCGGCGATCCGCTTCGGCCGTGGCCCGAGCCACTTCGGACCAGGCGGCCGGCATGTGCTCACGCAGTTGCTCGACTCGGGCAACCACGACGGAAGCGGGCGGGAGGTAGCACAACAGCCGCTCTTCGGCCGTTTCGTTGACCACCACGGAACTGCCCGTATCGGCCAGCAACCACTCGGCCGCGACCAGGCCGGCTGACAGTCGGGCCATTTCGTTCGGGTCCCAACCTTCCTTGGCCCACGCGACCTGCTCGGCGGGAAGATCGGCCGTCAACTCGTGACAGATCGGTCGCTCGGCCGCACCGAGCGATTGCCACTCGGACTCTTTCATCAGATCGGCCAGCTTTTGCCGGGCGTCGTCCATGGAACGGCAGCGGACGATCTCACCCTGAACGGCTTCGAGTTCACTGATAAATCGCTCGATCATCGCGTCGGAAGTGGCACCGGTCGCAGGCCAGACTTCCGACACCGGGGGTGGTTCGGCCGCCGTAACGTCGGACAGTTCGGTGCGGATCCGCTGCAAGATGGCGTCGCGACTGCTCATGGTTACGCTGCTTTCATTTCTCATGACGGCCATCTCTTCCGTTTAGCTGTCGCCGGCACGGCGACTTGGCCCGCCAAATCTGTTTCATCATCACGTCGCCGTGCCGGCGACAGCTAAACGGTTGGTTGCCCAATTCTCATTTGGATTGGTCGTTATTGCGGCCCATGCGGCTTCTGAATGCCGGTCCGGGCACTTCGGGTAACTCGCGTCCTCGGGTCCATGCGCCCAGCTTGCCGGGATGCCAGGGCAGGTATTTCGCCATCCGCACTCCCAGTCGTACGGCGGCCATCGCCAGTTTGTACCGCCGCGGTCCGCTCATGGCCCATGCCCAGAGTTTCCACGTGATCCGATCGATGACGGAGTTCATCGGCGAGGGCTCGTCGACCGCCCGCTTGCGCAGATGGACCAGTTGGTGCGGGATATCGATCCGCACGGGACAGACTTCGCTGCACGCGCCGCACAACGACGACGCGAACGGCAACACGGCGGCCTTGTCGAGCCCGATCAGATGCGGCGTGATGATCGAGCCGATCGGGCCCGGGTAGACCCAGCCATACGCCCAGCCTCCCGCCCGACGATAGACCGGGCAAACGTTCAGGCACATGCCGCAACGGATACAGGTCAGCGATTTGCGGGCGGCCGGGTCGCGCAGCACCTTGGTCCGCCCGTTGTCGAGCAAGATCACGTAGAGTTTCTTGCCCGGCGTGTTTCCATGGATCAAGTGCGTGTAGCTGGTCAGTTTCTGTCCGGTCCCGACCCGGGCCAGCAGTTGCAGAAACAGCGGCAGATAGTCGATCGACGGCAGCACCTTCTCGATGCCGATCGTGGCCACGTGGATCGGCGGTGTCGAGGTCGACAGCCCGACGTTCCCTTCGTTCTCGACGATGGCCAGGGTGCCCGTGTCGGCAATTGCGAAATTGCAGCCGGACATACCCATCTCGGCGCTGAGGAATTCCTCGCGAAGGTGCTCTCGGGCAATCTGCGTGAGATGCTCGTGCTCTTCGCTGAACGGTTCGCCCAGCTTCTCCTCGAAGAGCCGTCCCACGTCGGCTGCGGAGAGGTGCAGCGCGGGCGTGACGATATGGGTCGGTCGCTGCTTAGCGAGTTGCACGAGATATTCGCCCAAATCGGTTTCGATCGAGCGAATTCCGGCCGCTTCGAACGAACGGTTCAATTCCATCTCTTCGGTGACCATCGACTTGCCCTTGACCACGCGGCGCACGTTGTGCCGCCGGGCAATGTCGATGACCATGCGGTTGGCCTCTTCGGCCGTCTCGGCCCAAAGGACCTCGGCACCGCGGGCCGTGATGTTTCGTTCGAACTCGACCAGCAGTTTGTCGAGGTTTGCGACCGCGTACTCCTTGACGGCCTCGGCCGCCCGTCGCCATTCTTGCCAGTGGGGGATCGCGTCGGTGATCGATTGATTGTGTTTCGTCGACCGCTCGGCAGCGTCCCAAGTGGCCTGCGGGCCGGCCGGTTCGTAGAGCCCCTTGGTCTGCTCGACAAGGAACGGGGCACCTTCGAGATGCAGGTTTTCGGTGGACATGGTCTTGGCAATCAGAAAAAAGTGGAACTGCTTGGCCGTTTGCAGAAGAACTGGAAACCTGGTCGTTAGTTGTTTGGGAAAGAGGGGCCTTCACGAATTCTAACGCGTACTGGGCGCATTGCTGAGCCACGAAAGTCCGTGACGAACCGCAAAAAGGAAGGACAACCACAGAGAGCACAGAGGACACAGAGAAGAGAAAACGAGAGTTGTGGAATTCCA
>JAZFUB010000481.1:0-4134 GCA_036447015.1 Thermoguttaceae bacterium
AGACCGATTTCTCGGCCGGGCCGCTCAAACGGACCGGAAACAAAGCCCACGTGGGTATTCCGGGCGACGGATTCTTCGTCGTACAGAAAGGCGAAGAGACGTTTCTTACCCGCGCCGGCAACTTCACGGTCGCCAATGGGCGACTGGTGACGCAGCAGGGTTTCGATGTGCTCAGCGATATCGGTTCACCCATCGCCATCGATCCGTCGGATCCCAGTTGGCACATTACGGACGCGGGTATCGTCGAGCAGGCGGCCGGTCGTCAGAGCCTTGCGTTGGTCATGCCGGAGTCGTTGGGCGATCTGGTCACGCTGGGCGAGAACCTCTTCAAATCCTTTTCCGAACCGGTGCCGCTTCCACCGGGCGATCGAAGGGTCATCCCGCAGCACATCGAAGGGTCGTCCGTAAGCCCGACCACCGAGATGACCGAAATGATCAAGACGGCCCGGGCGATGGAAGCGAACGTCAACCTGATAAAGTTCCAAGATCAGATGCTCAGCGGCCTGGTCAATCGTGTCCTGAAGGTCTGACCGAGGCGATCGCAAAACCCATTTCCGGAAACCAACAACCCTAATCCCAAGATCCAATCATGACGGTTCAAACGCTCTATACGGCTGCCACGGGCATGCAGGCCATGGAAATGCGACTCGACGTGATCGCCAATAATCTGGCCAACGTCGAGACGACCGGGTTCAAGCGAGATCGGGCCCATTTCGAGGACCTCTTCTACCGGCACGAAAAGATGCCGGGCACCCAGGACTCGATCGGCAACCTGACTCCCACCGGCATCGCAGTCGGGCTCGGCAGCAAGGTCACCAGTACCCAGAGCGACTTCGAACAAGGATCCTTCCAGGTAACCGACAATCCGCTGGATGTCGCCGTGGTCGGCCAGGGTTTCTTTCAGGTCATCGAGCCGTCAGACGGCACAATCCGCTACACCCGGGCCGGAAACTTTTTCAAGAACGCCAACGGCGACATCGTCATGGGATCGGCTAACATCGGCAGGTTTCTCGAACCGACGATCAGCATTCCTCCCGACGCCACCGAGATTTCGATCAGCGCCGACGGACGCGTTGCGGTGCGTCAGCCGGGAAGCCAGACAATGACCGACGTGGGCCAGATCGAACTGGCCTTCTTCCCCAACCCCCAGGGACTCTTGAAGGTCGGCGAGAACCTCTACCAGGAAACCGGCGCGTCCGGCGCTCCCACGACGGGTACGCCGGGGCAGGAAGGCCTCGGTCGGTTACAGCAAGGGGTCCTGGAAGCCTCCAACGTTCAACCGGTCGAGGAGCTCATCGGGCTGATCACCACCCAGCGAGCGTTCGAACTCAACTCGAAAGCCGTCCAAGTGGGCGACGAAATGATGCAGATCGTGGCCAATCTAAAACGATTCTAAGACACCGTAGGGTGCGTCTGGACGCACGGCGGGTAAGGAGGAATTTCATGAATGATCGAACACGCTACGATTCTCTCAGACATCGGACAAACCAGTGGTCGGCAATTGCCACCATGCTGATTTTCACGCTCTCGATAGGGCTGCTGGACACGATGACCGGTTCGTCTCGTGCCGCGGAAATTCGACTTCGATCCCAGTGCCAAACCGACGCGTCGATCATCACACTCGGTCACGTGGCAGACGTCCTCACGAGCGACCGCCGGCAGATCGAAACCTTGTCGGCCATCGAACTGTGCGCCGCACCGGTGGCCGGACAACGTTTCGTTCGGCTCCGTGAAATCCAGGATCGGCTCCTGGCTCACGGAATCAATCTACTGGAACATCGATTCTCCGGTTCCAGCCAGGTTGCCGTGGTCCGCGCCAAACCGACTCGTACACAGCGCGATCGCCCCTTGTCCTATTCGATCACGCGAACGGCCAACCAAAGAGCCTGCGAAGCCGTGGCTGCCTATCTGCGTGAAAACGTTTCGGCCGATCAACCTTGGAACGTCGAAGCCCAATTGACCGACGACCAGGTCAAACTGTTGTCCGACCCCGACCTGGCGCTTTCGGTCGTTCCGACAGTTCGTCCCGAGGGTGCGAATTGGACGGGACCGCAGCGATTCCAGTTCCGCGCACTGACGTTCGAAGGTCCGATGACGTTTGTCGTCGATGCCCAAGTCACACGGCCGCCGATGGTGATTGTGGCCGTCACGTCGCTCTCGCGAGGAACCATCATCGGTCCGGCCAACGTCGCGGTGCGGCCTGCCACCTCCTTGGAACGAACGACCGACGCGCTCGAATCGATCGAAGAGGCCATTGGCAAGGAGACGAAACAGGCCATCCCGCTGGGGAAGATCCTTCAACGGAAGATGGTTCGTTCGCCGTTGCTGGTTCGACGGGGAGAGTTCGTCACGGTGCATGTCCGCACGTCGGGTATCCGTATCCGAACGACGGCCCGAGCCCGAGACGACGGTGCCTTCGGCGATTTGGTAACGGTCGAATCGACCTTGGACAAGAAAACGTATCTTGCCCGAGTCGCCGCGCCCCAGGAAGTCGAAGTCTATGCCCAACCGACCCGCGCCGATTGGACCGGCGCCGGTCGCGCGGCACAACCGTTCAGGCGATAAACGAAAGGAATCGGACGTGGCTGCAGTACCTTGTCAAGAAACGCATGCTGGGTGGCTGGTGGCTGAGCGCAGCGAAGCCCCAGAGCCTTGTGCCACTGGGGCACCGCTGCGCTTTGCTCCAGCCACCCTGGTCACTCTGCTGCTTGCGACCCTGCTCGCTACGGACGCCTCGGCTCAAGATTCGAACCTGCCGGGCGGCCCGAATTCGAGTCTGGTGGGCGGCGTGAGCGCGGGAATGCAGCGGCGACCGCTCACGTTGGCCGAACACTCGTGGACCTATCGTCTGTTGCCGGAACCGAAACCGATCCAGAAGAACGACCTGGTCACGGTTCTCGTCGACTACAAGACGCAGGTCGTCAGCGAGGGTGAAGTGGACCGCAAGAAGAAGGCCGACGGCACCATGGTGCTGAAGGATTGGATCCTGCTGAAGGGGTTGTGGGCCGTGCCGGATCCGCAAACGCTCGGCGATCCCACCATCGGCGGATCGATGAGCAACAAATATCGGGCCGAGGCGACGCTCGAATCTCTCGACACGATGAAACTCAGCATCGCATGCCGCATCACCGACATTCGACCCAATGGAAATCTCATCCTCGAAGGCCACCGCACGATGAAAAACAACCTCGAACAGTGGGACATTTCGCTGACCGGCGAGGTACGTCCCGAAGATATCGGTGCGGACAATACAATCGACAGCGAGGCCATTGCCGACCTGTTCGTCGACAAACGCGAGTCGGGACACGTGCGCGACGGATATCGCCGCGGTTGGTTCCTCCAATGGCTCGATCTGATTCAACCGTTCTAACCCGCGAACACTCCTCCCGACAATAAAGAAGGACCCCGACCGATGAAAACCTCGCTTGCCGCCCGGTATGCCGTGACGATACTCGTGCTTGCATCGTGCATGTCCGCGACGTCGGCCAGTGCAACGACGCTTCTCAAGGACATTTGCCGAGTCAAGGGCCAAGAGGAGAACACGCTGCACGGCTTTGGACTCGTCGTGGGGCTGCGGGGTACCGGCGACGGGCAGTTTCTGCCGTCAATGAACGCCTTGGCCAAGATCATGACCGTCACGGGTGAACCGCTCGGCTCCGGGGGGCTCACCGAATTGAAAGACTCCAAGAACGTGGCGCTGGTTGCCATTACCGCCACGATCCCGGAGGCCGGCTCGCGGCAGGGTGATAAGCTCGATTGCGTCGTCAGTTCGATCGGCTCGGCAAAGGACCTGACCGGCGGCCGACTGTTCCACACGGCCATGATGGGCCCCGACAAGAGCGATCCCACCCTCTATGCGTTCGCCGAAGGTCCGATCACCATCGAAGACGAGACCGTCACGACTGGACGAATCCACAACGGATGCCGACTCGAAGTCGATCTGATCAACGCTTTCACGCTCGACGGCATAGTCACGCTCGTGTTGGATAAGAACCATGCAGGCTTCAGCGTGGCGCAATTCGTTGCCGAAAAGATCAACACCATGCGGGACGCCCAGCACGGCGGGAGAGAGGTGGCAAAGGCGCTGGATCAAACGAACATCGAGGTCGAGATTCCACCCGCCTATCGGGAAAA
>JAZFUB010000482.1:0-9149 GCA_036447015.1 Thermoguttaceae bacterium
GCTAAACGCGACTAATCTTCTTGCGAATCGTCATCCGACTTCAAACTGGTGACGTGCAGATAATCGGCGATCGGGCGGTTGATCTCGCGGATCTGCTCGTGCGTGATCGTAATCTCGCGCATCGCGGCCTTCTGGGCGTCGGAAAGCTCGACGTCGCCGCTTTCCGAGATCAGAACGATTCGTTGCTTGAGGTGGGGCATCCTACGCCGCACGCGATCCGGCATACCCAGTCCGTAGGAGACGTGGCCCGCGCCGCAAATCACCACGGCCGTGCGTCCCTTGCCCTCGGGCGACTGAAGAAACGAACAGAGCACCGATGCCATCATCTCGTCGCGAGCGATCTGGGCCTCGCGAATCGGGCGAAGACGCTCCGAACTGACCGACATGTGGACCATCATCTGAAGGTCCAACAGTTTCGCGTACAGCGGGTCTTCCAACTGCATTTCGGCCGGCAGTTCCTTTCGCATCTCGGCATCGAGCCCGTCGACGCCGCCGCTTCGGGCCACCTGCCGGATCGTCTCCTTTCGAGCATTCAGCGCCAGGATCTGTCCGCCATGCGCCCGGGTGGCTTCCAGAATCGAGCGATATTGCTCGTACCCGTTCCATCGGTCGGCCCACTCGGTCTGCTCGGCCAGTTGGTCGAAATCGATCTCTCCGCGATAGTATCGATCGAGGGCCGGCTGCCGGTCCGCCTCCATCTGCTCGATGCCGAGTACCAGCGACACGTCCTGCTTGGCAAGATCCGAGACGATCTTCGTCTGCATCGCGTGGTGGCGATCGAGCGTGTGGAACTCGCCCAGGTAAATGACGTCGGCCTCCTCGACCAGATCCCAGAGCATTGTCTCGTAGGCCACGGGCTCGCCGAAATAGATGTCGATCCATTGGCTGCTGCGAGCGGTGTCGTCCTCGGCAACGGCGGAGCCAGCCAAGAGGAAGAGAACCGGGAGTGCCCGAAAAGCGGTCGTCGTGCGATGTCTCACTGTAATTTCTCCCTGATTCGGCTACACGTATCCACTGCGACGATTCATGCTCAAGTATAGATCACCCGAACGCCGGGCCCGCGCCCGACGTATCGAGCGGGTCCAGGATGATCGGATATTTGCCGTAAGTCCGGATCGTGTTCCACATGGCCAGGTAGTTACCCGGCTTGACCTTCGAGTGGATGCTGTTGCTCGAAGAGACGATCAGCCCTCCGCCGTGGGCCGCCTTGCGAATCACGCTCTTCGTCTCTTCGACCACGTCTTCGACCGAGCCGAACGTCAGCGTCTGGGCACAATCGACGTTGCCCTTCATCGCGAACTGCTCGCCGTATTTCTGCTTCATGTCGCCGATGTCGATGCCTTCGACCGGCTCGATCGGATCGAGGCAATCGAACTCGACTTCCGTGATCATGTCCAGCAACGGATTGATGTTGCCGTCGGTGTGCTTGATCGTCATCAGCCCCTGCTCCTTGAATCCGGCGAACACGCGTTTCAGGCCGGGGAACAAGATCTCGCGAAACGTTTTGGGCGACATCAGCGGCCGCTCGGCCGACGCGTAATCGTCGCCGGTCATCACGAAGTCGGCCCCATGCCGGGCACACTCCTTCGCGTATTCGAGGTTCAACTCGACCGACAGATCGACCACGCCTCGGACCAACTCGGGCTCGGCAGCCAGATTCATCAGCAGGTTCTCATAACCCATCAGGCCACGCGGGATCGAGAAGACGTCGTTCAGATGCACGCCGATGGCCAGCTTACCCTTGTAACGATCGACCAGCTTTTTCAGGCTGTCGAAGCGGCCCGGCGCGTGCGGATCGGGCATTTCGTAGTTGCGCAGGTCGTCGATCGTCTTGATCGGCCCGTCGATCGGGAAGGAATACTCCTCCTCGTTCTGCTCCAGGATCATGCCGTATTCGTTGCGCAGGCGGCCCGGCCCGATCTGCTCGCGCTTGATATCCGGCGCCGTCAGGATTGCGTCGAGCCCCATCCGCAGCGTGAACTCCTCCATGTTGCTGCCGGGCAGAATCGCTTCGCGCACCTTGCGATCGACGATCCATTCGAAATGCGGGATACGGTCCGGCTGCTCGTTGCGCAGGACGCACATCACCCGTTCGGCCGACGTCATTTCACTCATCGAACGCTCCTTACTTGAACTCACCCGCGTCGTACTTCGGCCAGAACTGCGCCGGCGGTAGTCGTTGGTTGAAATCGATACCGATTTCCGTCAGCCCGGGCATGTCGCGGGCGTGTTCGATCCCCGTCTTGATCCGGTTGGGCGTGAAGATCAATCGCGTCAGATTCATCCACTGCAACGGCGAAAGGTCGGTCACTTCGGTCCGGGCGATGTGGAGCCGCTTCAACGTCGTATGCGCTTTCAACGGGCCGAGGTCCGAGACCTTCGTGTCGGCCAAGGTGACGCTGACGACTCGCACGTTCTGCAGTGGGCCGATGTCGCTGATCGGGCATTCACTCAGCCAGATCATCTCGACGTCCAATCCCTCCAACGGGCTCAGGTCGGTCACCTTGCTGCCGATGGCGTTGAACTCCTTCATCTTCGTCCGCAACCCCTTCAACGCACTGAGGTCGCTTACCGGCGTGTTGGTCAAATAGAGTTTCCACAACGGCAGGCCTTCGAGCACGCTGATGTCTTTGACCGCAGTCTGTTCCAGGTAAATATTCACCCTCGGCATCTGTTTCAGTGGCAGGCGGGCCAAGGGGCTGATGTCCTCGACGCCCGGGTCGTTGATTTCCACGTAGAAAACGCCTTCCCGATCGTAGCCAACTCCCACCGGTCCCGAGAAGCGGGGATTTTTCGCCTTCAAGGCAGCCTCCAATTCCTCCTGGCTCTTGATCTCGTCCGACGGTGTCTTGGCAGGTGCCCCGGACGGCGTCTCGGATGGCTCCGCCGGAGTGTCCGGTGTGACTGGCGCCGGATCCGTCGTCACCGGCTTCTGAGTCTGGGTGACCGGAGTCTCCGCCGGTTCTTTGGACGGTTCCCGATCGGCCTCTCCACCGCAGCCGAGGACCACGGGAGCCATCAGAACGAAAAACGTCAAGATAAGATTGGATCTTTTCAATGGACGGCTCCCTGACGACGTGGAATTCTATGAACGACCATCCCAAGGTAACAGGTAAGGGTGAAACGGTCAACGATTCGCGGTTTGGCGTGATTTCTCCGTCAGCCCCGAAGGGCAACGCCGTGAAGGACTTTTGTACGATGGGCCTCCGAGCCCGTCACGGTATATCGCCACTCGACGGGCTCGGAGGCCCATCGTACAGACTACTGACATGAGCCTTTGTGCATGAAAGACCGTGTTTTACGCCTCAAGAGTCCTTCACGGCGTTGCCCTTCGGGGCTAAAGCCGGCACTGCAAGCCGGCCCCCTTGATAATCTCCGCTTCGTATGATAAACCCTCGGACAAGAAAGGAGCCCTACTCATGCCGAAATATCTGCTGGGAATCGACAACGGAGGCACGGTCACCAAAGTGGCCTTGTTTACGACCGATGGAGACGAGGTCGCCGTAGCCGGCCGCAAGAGCGAGATGCTCACGCCTGCCCCGGGGCATTGCGAACGCGACGCCGAACAGCTCTGGCTGGCAACCGCCGAGGCCATTCGGGCCGTGCTGGAGGAGTCGAAGGTCGACCCGAAGGAGATCGCCTGCGTAGCCCCCGCCGGACACGGCAACGGCCTGTACCTGATCGACAAACAGGGCAAGCCGGTCGGTAACGGTATCTACTCGACCGACAGTCGGGCAAAAGACTACATCGCCAAGTGGACCGAACAGGGCATCCCCCAAAAGGTGCTGCCAAAGACCACGCAGTGTATCTGGCCCGGTCAACCGAACGCCCTGCTGGCCTGGCTCCGCGACAACCGGCCCGAGGTGATCGAGAAGGCCGACGCGGTCCTGATGTGCAAGGACTACATCCGCTTTCGCCTGAACGGCCAGATCCACGCCGAGATGACCGACGCCTCGGGCACCAGCCTGATCGACGTCGTCAAGGGCGAGTACGACATGGAACTGCTCGAAACGTTCGGCATCGCCGACATGCGGGATCTGCTGCCGCCGCTGATCGCTTCGGAAGAAATCTGTGGTGGTGTAACCGCCGAAGCGGCCGCCGCGACCGGTCTGGCCGAAGGGACGCCCGTGGCCGGTGGGCTGTTCGATATCGACGCCTGCGGACTGGCCTCCGGCGTGGTCGATCCGACCCAGCTCTGCATGATCGCCGGAACCTGGGGCAACAATCAGTACATTTGGCCCGAGCCGGTCGTCAGCGAAGACGTCTTCATGACCTCGCGCTATTGCATTCCCGGCTACTACCTGATCCTCGAAGGCAGCGCCACCTCGGCCAGCAACCTGGAATGGTTCGTTACGGAATTCTTCGCCGCCGAGCGGGAATTGGCCGAGAAACAGGGCAAATCGGTCTACGACCTGTGCAACGAACTGGTGGCCGCCACCAAGCCGGACGACCCGAACGTCGTCTTCCTGCCCTTCCTGTTCGGCTCGAACGCCGGTCCCGACGCCAAGGCCTCGCTGCTGGGACTCACGAACTGGCACAATCGGGGACACGTCCTGCGGGCGATCTACGAGGGCGTGGTCTTCGGCCACAAGACCCACGTCAACAAGCTGCTGAAGTTCCGCGACCTACCCAAGTCGATCCACCTGACCGGCGGGGTGGCTCGTAGCGAGGTGTGGGTACAGATCTTCGCCGACATCTTCCAGGTGCCGGTCGAGATTCCAGCGGGAACCGAGCTGGGCGCCCTGGGAGCGGCCATCTGTGCCGGCGTGGCATCCGGATGTTTCGCCAGCTACGCCGAGGCCGTCGAGTCAATGGTCAAGATCGCACGGATTCAGCAGCCCAACCCGGCCGTGGCCGAGCTCTACGAGGCAAAGTACGCCAAACACCAGAACGTCATCTCGGCGCTGAGCCCTGTGTGGAAAGATCTGAGTTGACACCCGCTGTGGGAAGTTGTTTGCGGATTCTTCGCCAATCGAAACTCCCCTCGGTTTGGTGTCCCCCTTGGCGGTCGGCCGGGGGTTGGGTATACAGTCCCTTTTGATTACACGAGAGGAATCCCGAGGAAACAGATGATCGACTTCAAGGACAAAACGGTTTTGGTAACAGGGGCAGCCGGGGCGATCGGCAAAGGGATTGCCGAGGGATACTGCAAACTTGGCGCGAAGGCCTTCATTACCGACCTGAAGCAGGACGCCGTCGACGCGGCCGTGAAAGAACTCACCGACGGCGGGAGCAATTGCCGGGGTCTGGCCGCCGACGTGACCAACGGCCAGCAAGTGGCTGCCGTGGTCGAGGCCGCCTCGAAGGCTTTTGACGGGAAGATCGACATCCTCGTCAACGTCGCCGGTATCGTCGGCCAGGGCAAGGTCGAAGACATTACCGAGGACGAGTGGGACGGTATGTTCGCGGTCAACTGCAAGGGCACGTTCCTGTTCACCAAGTACGTCGTCCCGTTGATGAAGACAAACCAATACGGCAAGATCGTCAACTTCTCGTCCAAGTCGGGCAAGACCGGCTCGGCCATCATGAGCCATTACTCGGCCGCCAAGGGTGCCGTGATCGGTTTCACGCAGGCGTTGGCCTACGAACTGGCGGGCGACAACATCAACGTCAACTGCGTTTGCCCGGGCATCACCGTGGCGACCGGCGTGTGGAGCAGCGTCTCGGCCGGATACGTCAAGAACCTGAACATGCCCGAGGAAGAGGTCATCAAGAAGTTCACCGGCAAGATTCCGCTGGGCAGATTGGCCGAGATCAAAGACGTCGTCGCCGTCACGCTGTTCCTCTCCTCCGAAGGAGCGGACTACATGACCGGACAAGCCATCAACATCACCGGCGGCCGCGAGATGCACTAAGCGGGCCGCACCACGGCACCAACAAACCACCGATCGAACAGGAGCCCTGAAGAAATATGTTTACACGAGAACAGGTCGCCGCGACCATCGACCATGCCGTGCTGAAGCCGAACGCCACGGACCAGGACATTATCGACAACGCCAAAATGTGTGCCGAGCGAAAAGTGGCCACCATGTGCGTTCGTCCGACCGACGTCGCCCTGACGGCCAAGCAGCTGAAGGACTCGGGCGTCGACGTCTCGATGGTCGTCGGATTTCCGCACGGAAGCAACCGCCCGGAAGTCAAGGCACTCGAAGCGAAACTGGCCATCGAGGACGGCGCCGTCGAGCTGGACATGGTCATGAACGTCGGCAAATTCCTTTCCGGCGATTACGACTTCGTGCAGAAAGACATCGAGGCGGTGGTTGCCGAGGCGAAGAAGAGCAACGTGCTGGTCAAAGTCATCCAGGAAACGTGCTACCTCTCACCCGAGCAAGTCGTCAAGGCCTGCCAGCTTTGCGAGGCGGCCGGGGCCGACTATGTGAAGACGTCGACCGGTTTCGGCGACGGACCGGCCACGCCCGAGGTGATCGAGATCATGGTCAAAACGGTCGGCCAAACGATGGGCGTGAAGGCTTCCGGCGGCGTGCGAACTTGGGAAACGGCGGTCGGTTACCTCGAGCAGGGCTGCAAACGGTTGGGCGTCGGCTCGACCGAGGCCGTTTTGGACGGTTCACCCGACACCGGTTCTTCCAGCGATTATTGATAGCACGAAGCAACAGCCGTTTTGAACACAATCGTATTGGAAGAAGCCTGCTAATGACTACTGAGATGAAAGCCGTTGTCTATCACGCGCCGGGCGACATTCGGATCGAATCGATCCCGGTTCCCGGGTGCGGCAACGATGAACTGCGTGTGAAGATCGACGCCTGTGCCGTTTGCGGAACCGACCTGAAGACCTACTTGGCCGGCAACCCGAGGATCAAGGCCCCCAAGGTAATGGGCCACGAATTCACCGGGCTGATCGAGACGGTCGGCTCCGAGGTGAGCGGCTTTGCCGTCGGTGATCGGGTCGTCATGGCCACCTCGGTCTCGTGCGGCGAGTGCTACTACTGCCAGCGAGGCTGGACGAACCTTTGCGTCGATCTGGCCCCGATGGGCTTCACCTACGAAGGCGGCATGGCCGAGTACACGGTGATTCCCGCCCGAGCGATCAAGAACGGCCACGTAATCAAGGTGCCCGAGGGCGTGAAGGCCGAGCATGCGGCCTTGTCCGAGCCGCTCAGTTGTGCGGTCAATTCGGCCGAGAACTGCCGGATCGAGCGGGGCGACACGGTCGTGGTGGTCGGCGCCGGCCCGATGGGTATCATGAACGCGTGCATTGCCCGTGGGTTTGGCGCGAAGAAGATCATCCTGGCCGAGATCAACGAAGCCCGACTGAAACAGGCCGAGCCGTTCGGTTTCGATCTGCTGGTCAATCCGGCGACCGAGGACCTCAAGAAGATCGTCATGGACCAGACCGGCGGCATCGGTGCCGACGTGGTGATCGTGGCGGCCCCCGCCGGCCCGCCACAGGAACAGGCCCTCGAGATGACGCGAAAACGGGGCACCGTCTGTCTGTTCGCCTCGCTGACGGCCGACAAGAAAATGATCTCCCTCGACAGCCGAATCCTCCACTACGGCGAGTTGCGAGTCGTCGGAACCAGCGACTCGACACCGACGCACGTCCGCAAGGCGGTCGAACTGATCGCCGACGGTTCGCTTCCGGCCGAGCGATTGGCCTCGCACACCCTCGGGCTCGACGGGATCTTCCAGGCCTATGAACTGATGCAAAGCGGAGAGGCTTTGCGAGTGGTGCTCACGCCGTAAGGCTGCCGATCGACTTGGCCCCAAGATGAGAACTCCAAGACGGGAACCCCCTATGCTGACCTCGCTGAAAAAAGTGCTCGGCCACGCCAGGGCCAACCGATATGCGGTTGGGGCGTTCAATTGCACCGAAGACGTGATGGCTCGCGCCATTCTGGAAACGGCCCAGTCGCTTCGCGCGCCGGTCATTGTGATGCCCGTGGGCGCCGATCTGGAATCGGACGGGGGCAACGGCTGGGTCTATCAGGTCGGGCTGATCAAGGCAGCGGCCGCCCATCACGACATTCCCGTCGTATTGCACCTCGACCACACCAGCGATCTCGACTTGATCCAAAAGGCGGTCGACGCCGGCTTCTCGTCGGTGATGATCGACGGATCGTCGCTGCCGTTGGAGCAGAACATCGAACTGACCCGTGCGGCCGTCGCGATTGCCCGGCCGCGAGGGGTCGACGTCGAAGCCGAATTGGGCCACGTCGGCGGCATGGACCTGGCCGACGAAAACTGTGCCCAGTCGGTGCTGACCGATCCGCAGCAAGTCACGCGGTTCGTCGAGCAGACGGGCATCGACGCCTTGGCCGTTTCGATCGGGACGGCCCACGGTGTCTATCGGACCGAGCCCGTACTGAACATAGAACGGCTCGACCAGCTCGAAGCCGTCAGCCCGGTCCCCCTGGTCTTGCATGGCGGTTCCGGCACGCCGGACGACCAGATTCGCGAGGCGGTGCGGCACGGCATCTGCAAGATGAACGTCTACACGGACGAGCGCGTGGCAATGTTTCGCGGACTGCAACGGGCCGCCAAGTCGATCGGGCGCTGCGATCCGCCGCCCAGCGAGATGTTCGGCCCAATCAAGGAAGAACTTGCCGGGCTGGTCGCCGAGAAGATCAGTTTACTGCGTGTTACGCCGAATGCGGCGTCAAGCCATGACCGACAACCTATCGGAGGACCCCTGATATGAAAAGCGTGCTGCTTGCACCGAGAAAGTACGTCCAAGGACGAGGCGTGATCGATGAACTCGGCACTTACGTGGCCATGCTGGGCAAGAAGCCGATGGTCCTGTGGGACACCTGCGTGAAGGAAATCGTCGGCGAGAGGGTCGTCGCCAGCCTCAAGGAAGCCGGCCTGGAAATGATCGAAGTGATCTTCCAGGGCGAGTCGACCCACGACGAGGTCTCACGTGTCGTGAAACTCGCCGTCGACGCCGGGGCCGATGTTTCGATCGGCATCGGTGGCGGCAAGGTGCTCGATACGGCCAAGGCCGCCGCGGTCGAGGCCGACCTGAAGATGGTCACCGTGCCCACGATCGCATCGACCGATTCGCCGATCAGCGCCGCCACGGTCTGGTATGACGAGGAGGGCAATTGCATCGGTTGGGATTGCTGGCCCTTCAACCCGGACATCGTGCTGGTCGATAGCCAGGTCATCGCCAGCGGACCGGTCCGAGCGTT
>JAZFUB010000483.1:0-4968 GCA_036447015.1 Thermoguttaceae bacterium
TTCGCGCGAGCGCGGGAGTTCGCGGATCTCGGCGATCACCGAACCCTCGAAGCGGATCACGATGTCGCGCGCCGACTCAGAGCGAGTGGGGTGATCGAATGCCCTGAGATGAACTCGCAGCCGATTCGGCGAAAGCGCCAGCGATGCCCGCACCGGCTTGTTCCCCTCGGTACGAAAGCAGGCGACCAGGCGTCCAAGTTCCTGATCTTCGGCGACAGCAGTCACGTCTTCGACCGGAACCAGTCCGGACTGCGGCTGAATCTCGACTTGAACGGCCGGTTGCCGAAAGACCTTGATCACAGAAGATTGCACATCGATCGCCGCCGGTTTCCATTGGCCGTGGTCGATCTGAATCGTCGGCAGGTTCAATCGCATCTTGGCGGATATCGGAATCTGCCCTCTTAGCGACAGTTCCTGGCGGTTGTCTACCGGCCCGGTCAGAAAGACCGTGACGTGCCCCTTTTCGTCTTTCCACCAACGGGCAACTCGATGGGCGCCTTCTTCCAAGACCGAGAGATGTTCGATCTGCAACTCGGGAGGTACCGTGAGCCGATGTTGGAAGTAGTATCCGGCCGTATTGACCAGTTGGGCATCGAATTGAACGTCGGCGCGACCTGGGGCAAGGCTTATCGTCAGCTCCTGGTCGATCACAATATGCGGTTCGCGGGGCCATGTGGCGAGGCTCCAGCCCGTCTCCTCGACACCCAAGCTGTAAGCGAACTGCGGCTTCGTAGTGGTTTCACCCCAGTGGTCTTCGAAGTCGGAGACGGGCACTCGATCGAGGTCTTCGTTGCCTTGCTCCTGGTGATCGAGTGCCGGATCGACCGAAACGGCCATCCATCGTCGCGTCAACCGGGCGTCGAGCACGTCGAGGACGGGGAGTCTCAGATTCCCGACGCCGGAAGTCCCCGTCAGCAAGAACTTCGCATGCACGACGGTCTCTTCCGAGATCGGCTCCGGCCATTGCAGGAGGATTCGCTGCGGTTCGCCCGGCGTCGACTCGATTTGGGCGATCGGCGGATTCTCGCCTTGCAGCCGCAGCAGTCGCATTTTCGGATCGGTCACCAGTTGAATTTCACGAACGTGCCCTTCGACGACCTTGACCTTGAACTTCGCATCGACGACGACCGACCCGGGTTGGACGTTGAGCCAGAGCAACGACTCGACGTCCACGGCGGAACCGTTGTTTGCGGTCCGGCCGTCGTTGAATCGAACCGTCAAATGGTCGCAGGGACCGAGATCGACGAGCATTCGCGAGGGCTCGCCTTCGAAACGAATGTTTCCGGCGGCCTCGGGCACCTCGACCGCGGGCGGCGTGCCCGGCGGAAAATCGAGTTCCAAACGCGACGTTGCCAGGCGGGGAATATTCAGGTCGAACTGCGACGAGGCGGCGACCGTACGCATGGTCGGCTGAAGCGTCAGTTCCAAGCGGTATTGTCCGGGCTGGGGCACCTCGATCAAGAGGGCTTCGCCGTCGGGTTCCCATTCCGGCCGAATCACCTGACCATCCAACAGCGCTCCGTCGGGCAGCAGGTTGGCACCCCGGCGTCCCAAGGGGATTCGAATGCGTCTTGTGTGATCGAACACCAGCAACTTGAAACTCGCGCGGAGCCGATCGACGACCAGTTGCCCGGACATGGTGCTTCGCGAGAGGCGTCCCCGGTAGGTTGCCCCGGCAATCAGCCATCCTTGCGGATTCTCGGTGGTCGCCGCGTCCCGGCGAAACAGAATGTTGTACAGTTCGGTCGGCACGTAATACTTATCGCCCTCGGGCTGCTCGTTCTCATCAATGGGAATGAACACACGATGGATCGGCGATGCCACAGTACGCTCTTGACCGCAGGCCACGCCGACCAACCCACCCAGCATCGCAACAACCAGAACCACAGTGACGGTTTGCCGTGCGACGGACCCGACCGCCGATGGGGTCGAGTCTTGCGAGGAATCGACCTTCGACGGTTCGGTCGCATCGCCGGATCGGACGAGATGGAGCGTCAGACAGAAGAGCGTTGCAAGCACTGCCCCCGATGCGATGGGCACGTAGGCCGCGGGCAGCAGAATGGCGGTCAGTCCGAAGATGCCGCCCGAGACAATCAACACCAACACATGGCGGCGGCCGATCCACCATCCCAACGCAACGACCAGCAGAAATGTGACCGAACCGAACAGCCGAACACGGTTACGGTGAACGAACTTCAGCCGTACGGGTGCCAATTCGGGAGTTTCGAGGCGGTACGCCGACCAGCCGTGCATGTCGGCCGCTTCTCGACCCGCCAGAACGGCACGCGTCCAGAACACCTTCGGTTGAGCGGGTCTGCGTTTCCACTGATCGATGGAAACCAGGGTGCCGTCCTGCGGTGAACCGGCCGAATGTTCCAATTGATCGCCCAGCGGTCCCGGCCGCACCCACCAGAGACCATAGGACCCCAACGGCGACAAGTGGGCGTGGTACAACGCCGCGTCGGCTTGGGTCGTCAGCAGCAGGGCCTCGCGATGGACCAGCAGTGCCAGGCTATTCTTCTGCAGCAAGCTCACTCCGCGGGCCGAAGGTGTATTGCCCACGCCCGGTCGGACCGAAGTCGACGGCGTGATCGCCGTTCGGGCCATGGCGTGCCGGTCGATCAGCAGTGTCAACGGCAACGACGCGACCGACTCGTGGCTCAGCAGGGTTGCCCAGTCGGTCCCGGCAGTGATCGCGGCATGCTCCGGCGCATTCCCCGATGCCAATTCTCCGAGTGTCTGCAACAGTTGCTGGGCTCGACGCGCACCGTCGCTACGCGAGGATCGATCCGAGGCCGAAAGCGACCAGTGGTGCGAGAGCGTCGGATCGAAAGGCGTCTGACCTTCGTCTCGTGCGATGTCCCAGAAGAGCCGCTGCCGCCAGGTGGGCGGCGCCGATCGTAGCGGCTGCCAGCGCGGATCCGGGTCGTACGTTTCGTAGCCGGGCGGCAACCACACGGTCCAATGTCGAGACAGAATGGGTAGATCGGGACGCGGAAGCGGCGGACTCAACGAACCGATAATTCCCAGGCGTGTCTGTGGCATGGTGAAGTCGATCGAGACGGTGGGGAATCTCTCGGTTGCGGGCAAATCGACCGTCAGACTTCGGGCCTCCGGGTCGGCGGCGTACCCGCCTATTCGACGTTCGTTGACCCAGACACCGCGGACATCCGCCGCGCGGACCGTCGCCGGAAGCGTCAGTTGCATTTGTCCGGCCGCGCAGCTCTGCAGCCGATAAACCGCCAGATGGCGACCGTCCCCGCCTGTTTCATAACGCGACTCGAGATGACAATCCCAGATCCAGGCCGACGGCGTGTTCGAGTTGTGCGACGTCGCGAGGATCACGGCCGCCTCGGACGTCGCCGTCAGATCGGCCGGAGCATAGCGGTAGGTGGCGCGGACCGTCTGGTAGCGATTCGGGGGCACGGTCTCGGACGGTATCGGTTTGAGGCCCCGATTCTGGATCACCACGGCATCGCGACCGAACGAGCGAACGACCAGCACCCCCTGCTGAGCGGTCGCTTCCGGCAACGACGCCAGACTGATCCGCTGTCGATCGGCCGGCACGAGGTCGCGTGTGGCGTGGATTTCGAAATCGACATTGCGAGGGTGCAAGAGCGTCAGTTCCCAAGTCTCTTCCTCGGGCGGCAAGCCAGCGGCGGCTTGCTCGTCGACGGACAACTGCCGGGCAACCAGTTGCCGCACGTCATCGGCGCCGAGCGTCCACTGAACCGCCACATCGCGACGATGAGAGAAATGGACCAGGACCCGCTGGACCCGTTGCGAAGACTCGGGAAGGCATCGCAACGTATAACTTTCACGCAATCGGCCGTCGCGCACGACGGCCTCGACACGAATCTTTCCTTCGTAACTTGGCGTTTGACTTTCCAACGCAAGCAGCAGGTCGGCCGCATCGACGTCGTTTTGGAACAACACGTTGCGGGGAAGTTCGGCAAACAAGTCCGGCTCTGCGGTGTCGAGACTGTGGGGGCTGATGTGATTGAGACGATCCGCACCGGAGAGCGTGACTCGGTAGGGCCCCACGGCATCGACGGCCACGAATTGCTTGCTCTGTATGGGAACGCGAAACTTCAGCGGGAGGATGTCGCTCAGTCGAAGCTTGCGTCCCAAGGGAGATTGGAGCTTTCGCGCAGCGATCAGCAACCAGATCGATCGATCCGGCGAAACGCCCTTGGTCAGCCGTACGGTCAACGTCCGCTTGTTACCGGTCGGCTTGTCCAGCGTCCAATCATCCAGCGCCTCGGGTGGCAGCGATTCGACCGAATCGATCAACCATTGTTGTGCGACGTCGGCCTCGAGCGAAAACTGTTCGCCCTGTTGCGTTGTGAACTTGGCACGTACCGAGGCGGTCATCTCGGCCTCGCCCAATTCGACGACGGTCCCGCCAAGCATTCGGAGCGACGACTTGCGCCGCGAGAGCACGATGTCGACGGTCCCGTCGGGGGCGTAGAACTGAAACTGAGCAGACTCGCCGACCCGGGGTGCCGACAAGGAACCGGTCCCCGTCTGCCGACAACCGATCGGCACGAGACGATCGATGACCAACGGCGCCGGCACCAACAGACGGGCATCGCCCTCCTGCCAGAACAGGCCTTCCGGACGGATTCGGGGTAACCGCCACTGCCGGTCCATCGTCAACGGCGCCACGGCACCGAGTTGCAGCGCGCACTCCGTATCCTGAATGGGATCGGGCAGCGTCAGCAAGACACGCGACGCAGCCCCCTCGTCGGACGGCAGGACGGACCAGGGAATCGTCGCATCGCCGTATTTGGCCGTCACCAACTGCAACGGCGGATCCAACGCGAGCCGAATCTGCCGCAACGGTTCGTCGTGCACCTCCAGTTTCAGATCGGCAACAACATTCACACCGGAAAGAGAGAAGTAGTAATCGACCGAATCGCGAACCATTGCCAGTTGCGGACGCCGGTCTGCCGCATCGGCCGGTAC
>JAZFUB010000484.1:0-5807 GCA_036447015.1 Thermoguttaceae bacterium
ATTTGGTTGCGGCTTCGCCGCGATGGGCTCTCTGTGGTTGTCCTTCCTTTTCTCAAACTGTTTGCCAATTCCGCTACGACGACTGGAGTCACTGCGCCGCGATCACCACATCTGCCGCGCCCAGGGCGAAATCGTCGGCCCCTTCGACGAACACGCGGACGTGACACGTCCCGCGGGCGTTGTCGGGCGTTTCCAACTCCACGGCGAATGGGCCGGCGGCAACCGGAACCTCGACCGACGTCAGCCTTCGGTCGTTTGCCCGCTGGTAGATCTCTTGGAACTCGGCCAACGTGCCGGAGGTCTGCGGGTACTCGCGTCGCCGCGGTGGTGAAAACGTAAACCGATCGCGACGCACTACCAGTTCGACCGTGGCGCGGCCCTGCATCGGGCTGGTGCCGGTCACCTTCAGCGGCTTGCCGGCCGTCGCAGTCGAAGGAACGTCCAACGCGACCGTCCGCGGATGCCGTAGCCGCAGCAGCGGATCGCCGATCAGGTTGAACAGCAACAGATGTTCGGCAAGCTCGGCCGCCAATTGCTTCGGGGCGGGGCTGACCGCCCGGGCGATCGAATCGAGCATCGCACGGCGAGCGTCCTGCGCATCGGGCTTCTCGACCATCTTGCGTTTCGCGTTCAACAGGGCCTCGCCCAGCGTCGGACAACGTTGTTTGAAACACTGGTCCATCAGCCCGGTCGCCAGCACCGTCATCGCGTAGGGCATGGCCACGCGCGAAGCGGCGATCATGGCCACGGGACCCTGCGGCTGGCGCAACATCTGCTCGGCCAGGCAGTCGGTCTTCGCGTCGAACGCTCCCGTATAGCATGCCAGAAACAGCGCGATCGGGGCCCCGTGCTCGCAATGGATCTTCGGCACGTCCTGGTTGCCCAAGATATGGTAGCTCTCGCCCGGCACGCGGATGCGATCCAACCCGAGATGGTGGCCGTGGCCGATATAGACCCAAAACCACGAGCCCTCGTTGAGCCGCCGTAGCGTCGTCGCATGGAAGGATCGCGGGTCGGGGCAATAGGGGCTTCGCCAACTGCCGTAGGTCATCGACATGTCGTAGTCGGCCGGGATTTCTTGGGTGAGGAGGTATCGGACCGACGATTCCAACACCATGTCGGCCAAAGGCGAGAACCCACCCACTCCGGCCACGAAATTCAACTTCCGCCGCCAAGGCCCGAAGTCGACTGATCGCTCGTAGTCGAGGATCTTGCCGACGATTCGGCTCAACTCGGCCGGCGAGTCGGCCGTCAGCCGCCCGATGGCCACGTCCGGCGTCTGGTCGTCGTCCAGGTCGGCATACCAGTTGTCGGTCGCGATATGCGGCTCGGAGCCCCAGAGGACATTCACCCGGGCCTCGGCCCGATGCACCGGCACGCACCGTTGCCGCAGACCGGGATCGGCATCGGAACCAATATCCGCATCGCCGACCAACAGAACGAACCGCAATCGGCCGGCCTGCCCCACCTGGCGAATTCGCCGACGAATCACGTCCGGAGCCCCGGTGTTCGGCACCATGGCAAACGAGTGCCCTTGCCGGCTGCGATATTCGAGCCAAGGCTGCAAGGCCTCGCGAAATGCCGCGGGGCACACGACCACGGTATCGGCACCGTCGGCAGCAGGCACGGGCTCGGCAGGCATGATCCCCAGCAGTAGAAGCACGAGCGTTGTCATCGTTTCACATCTTCAAGGGATTTGTGCCGGAGATCGGTAACCGTAGCGTAACAACCGTAGTGTACCGGACGTGGCGACAGCACCGCAAGGCGGTCTTCTGGCACTATCCGCACAACCACGGCAGCGGCAGCGTTCCCAGCGGGGCCGTTCGGGCCGGCGACTACAAGTTGATCCAATGGTACGGCGACCGGAGCGTCGAACTCTACAACCTCGACGACGACCTGAGCGAACGGCACGACCTGGCCCCCACCATGCCGACCAAGGCGGCCGAACTGCTGAAGATGCTCGACGATTGGCGGCAGTCGGTGGATGCGGAAGAGTGACGACCTACTGCTTCTTCTGCAACACGCGGATGTGACGGTTGGTGTAGTCCATCACGTAAATCCGATCGCCTTCGGCCGCAACCGCGATCGAGATGTTGCTGCACGAGGCTGCCATACCGCTCGCACTGCTGAACCGTGTGGTCCCCACGTAGCCGACCAGTCCGAGAAATTTTCCTTCCGCCGTGTACCGTTTCACCCGGGCCATTCCGGATTCCGACGTGTAGAGTACGCCGTCGGGACCGAAACAGAGGTTCATCGGATTGCAGCAGGAGCCGAAACCTTCCAACTCCGTACGGCTTTGCTCACCCCAATGGCCCAACACTTCTCCTTTGGCGCCGAAACGCACGATGCGGTGGGCCGTATTCTCGGCAACGTAGAAAATCCCGTCCCGGGTCGCCACGTCGCACCGCTGGCAACATCCGCGGAGATCTTCGGCAATCTGTTTCGGGTCGTTCAAGTCCAAGTCGAACCGAAACAGTTTCGATTTGGAACTTCGGTGTCCGCCTTCGCCGAACGCCACGAAGAGGGCCTCCTTACCGGCGGCAATCCCCGAGACGCGATGCGGCTCGGAGGCATAGCGTCGTGGTTGTTGCTCGGGCGTTCGCGGCGGGTCGGGGATCGTGGCCGTCAGGAGCACCTTGCCGTCTGCGTTCATCTTGGCCAGTTGTCCTCCGCCTCCGCAGTAGATCGTCCCGTCGGCGGCCACGTCGATCGCCTCGGGCCCGAATTCGAGCTGGATCGAAGCCACCAGTTTCCCGGCCGGGTCGATCACCCGGATCACGTTGGCGCCCCGGTCGCAGGCCAGCAGGTTACCGTCGGTGTGCATCTGCAACGCACTGAGCCATTCGAACTCGACCGAAATCGAGTCGACTTCTTCATGCGAGGCGCTTTCCGCGCCAAGATCTACGATCGAGTCGCCGGGCTTTTGTGCCCAAGCGTTGGAACACGCGCTCGTTAATAGTACGGCAATGGCAAGCATCGCATGGAGGTTTTTCATCGTTCTTCTTTCTTGTTGGTTTCGATAGAAGCATGGCACCCAGCGTTCGGCGAGGGCCGAGTCAACGACCTCGCATGTTTCCGCCGGGGCGGCCCGGGCCTCGACGCTGCTGGTTTCCCTTCGGCCTCGCTGGGACGAAACGGTAGGTGCCGCCGTTGTCTTTGGCAATCCGCGTTAGCAGGTCCTGACCGTTGGTGCTGCTGAAGCCGATCGTGTGGACGACGACCCTGGGGACGATGCCGTCGTAGACATCTTCGCGGCGGTTGTTCTTCTTGAGGAACTGCTCCGTACCGTCCTTGAATTGGCCGTCGGTCAGCAGGTAGATCGCGTCGGGTTTCAGCGTGAAGGCGAACTGGATCGCAGAGAGCGGCTTCGTCTGCAGCACCAGTTCGTAGTTGTACAGCCATTGGCGGAGCTTCGCCTTGTTCTCATAGGTCGGAGCCATCAGGCCCGACGACTCTGAATTCGGGCCGAACATCCGATAGTCTTTGTCGGCGAACAGCATGACGTAGAACCGTTGCTCGGGCCGGAGGCGATCGACCGAGTCGATCAGTTCCTGTCGGCAGACTTCCCAGCCGTTTCGGGCCATGCTTCGGGAACCGTCGACGACGAAGATGAACTTGACTCCGCCCGCCTTGACGCCGAAGAAGGCGGCCCCACCCGTGCCGACACCGGCCGAAGCGTAGCCGTGTCCGTCGTCGCCAAAGAGCAGACCGATATCACCCAGTACGTCGGACGTTTCGATCGTGCCGACGTCGCCCAGCTCGGCTGCCGTGGCCGCGCTGACGACCTCGCCGAACTTGGTCAATCCGGGATCATCGAGTTGGATGGGCAACGCCTCGATCTCGTCGAGGTCGATTTCATCCAACGGGTCGTCGATCGTCAAGTCGGCGATATCAATGTCTTCGGCCGAGTCGATCGCCGCCATCAAAACCCGATCCGTCGGCTTCTCCTCAATCACGACGCTAAACAATGCCAGCAAGAGAATCCCGACCAGATGCAGTATCGTGCTGGTCAAGAAGCCGGAGGAACGCTGCCAGAACGCGACCGACAAGACCGGCCGACCGGTGCCCACCTCGGGAATCGGTATTTCGGCGGAAGAGGTCGACTCGGCCACGGGCGAAGATGCCGTGGAAGGCGGTGTGGCCGCGGGAGTCGGCAGCTTGGCGGCAGCCACGGATGTCTCGGCCTGCGGCGTTGTTGCACTCACGTTCGAGGAATCGCTCTGCTGCGCATGCATTTCAAAACAGCCATGAAAGCGGCCGAACCCCGGATTCCCGAAAACCATGCCAATGGCCATTATAGCAGATCTATCAGGACGGGGCAAATGGCACCCGGAATATAGGGATCCGCAAGGTGACGCCCGTCACGCCCCAACCAAGAGCAAAATCGCCCCGACGGCACGAAAGTATTCCTGACGAGACAGCCATGCCACGTTTAGCCGTCGCCGGCACGGCGATGTACACGCCACGTTTAGCCGTCGCCGGCACGGCGATGTAACGTTCAGCCCGGATCTATCTATACCAACCCGAAGCCCGATTGACGAAACGTTCTCAACTGCCAACAATAGGGACGCAAGCCGCACCGATCATTCGTCGAAGCGGACTCCCTTGCCACCGATCAGACCATCACCGCATCGTGCCGACAGACTGGGCCAATGAACTGGATCAAGCAAGAAGACCCCCGAGTATGGGCCGCAATAGACAGCGAGATCGAGCGGCAGCGCGACGGGCTGGAGATGATTGCCAGCGAGAATTACACCAGCCCGGCCGTCATGCAGGCCTGCGGCAGTGTCCTGACGAACAAATATGCCGAAGGCTACCCGGGCCGACGGTACTACGGCGGCTGCCAGTTCGTCGACCTGGTCGAGGACCTTGCGAGAGATCGGGCCAAGGAACTCTTCGGCGCCGAGCACGTCAACGTGCAGCCGCATTCCGGTGCCCAGGCCAACGCGGCCGTCTACCTGGCGGCCCTGGAACTGGGCGACACGGTGCTGGGGTTGGCTCTGGCCCATGGCGGGCATCTCACGCACGGCATGAAACTGAACAGTTCGGGTCAGCTCTATCATTTTCTCAGCTACGGGGTTCGGCCCGACACGCACCGGATCGATTTTGACCAGGTCGCCAAGCTTGCCCGAGAGAATAAGCCGAAGCTGATCGTCGCCGGGGCCAGTGCGTATCCGCGCGAAATCCCGCACGACAAGTTCGCCCAAATCGCCGAGGATTGCGGCGCGAAGCTGTTCGTCGACATGGCCCACTATGCGGGCCTGGTGGCGGCCGGGCTGCACGACGACCCGATTCCGGTGGCCGACTACGTCAGTACGACCACGCACAAGACGCTGCGCGGGCCGCGGGGCGGCATGATCCTGTGCAAGGCCCAGTACGCCAAGGCGATCGATCGGGCCGTGTTTCCCGGCACCCAAGGCGGACCGCTGATGCATATCGTCGCCGCCAAGGCCATCTGCTTCGGCGAGGCGCTGACGGAAGAATACAAACAGTATGCCGGGCGGGTCGTTGCCAACGCGGGCGTCCTGGCCGAGGTGCTCCGGGCCGGCGGCATGCTGTTGGTCAGCGGCGGGACCGACAACCATCTGATGCTGGCCGACGTCACCTCCATGGGCCTGACCGGTCGCCGGGCCGAGGAGACGCTCGGACGATGCGGCATCACGGTCAACATGAACATGATCCCGTTCGATCAGCGCAAGCCGATGGACCCCTCGGGCATCCGTATCGGCACGCCGGCCCTGACCACGCGCGGCATGGGCAGCGACGAAATGCGGCAGATCGGCGGCTGGATCCTCGACGCGTGTGCC
>JAZFUB010000485.1:0-3347 GCA_036447015.1 Thermoguttaceae bacterium
AAATGCGGGCTAAGCGGTGACGTCTTCTTCGGCCGGTTCTTCGATTCTTTCGCCGAATTGGCCATTATACCAGAAGACAACCGTGATTGCTCCATGGTACCGAAAGGTGCAGGCACACACACCCTACCTCTTGATCAGTCCCAGCGCCAATACCGAAAGATGCACCACAACGCCTTGATCGCGTCCCTTAGCCCGATCTTCTTGCCTTCCTCGTAGGTTCGGCCGAAGTAGCTGATTCCCAGTTCGAAGATGCGGTACTTGCGTCGGGCCACCTTGGCGGTCAGTTCGGGGTCGATGCCGAATCGATTCTGCTTGAGCGTCGGGGCGATCGCGTCGATGACCTCGCGACGGAACACCTTATAGCAGGTCTCCATGTCGGTCAGGTTCAAGTCGGTGACCATGGTCGACACGGTCGTCAGCGCCCGATTGGCCACGCGGTGCCAGTAATAGAGGACCCGATGCGGCCCGACGGTCAGGAACCGCGATCCGTAGACCACGTCGGCCGCGCCTTCGACGATCGGCTGGATGAGTTGTCGGTATTGGGCCGGATCGTACTCCAGATCGGCATCCTGAATGACGACGATGCTGCCGGTCACGTGAGCGAATCCGGTCCTCAAGGCGGCCCCCTTGCCGGCGTTTCGCTCGTGGCGCAGGATGCGGACGTCGTCGTCGCCTTCCATTTCCGCCAACACGTCGCGCGTACCGTCGGTGCTGGCGTCGTCGACGATGATGATTTCCTTGGGCAACGGAACGGCCCGAACGCGGCAAACGCATTCTCGAAGCGTTCGCTCCTCGTTGTAGACCGGAATGACGACCGACAACAGAAAGCCATCGGGGATGGGAAAAATGCCCAATTGTCGGGCAACTTCCTTGCCGAGCATCTGCTGGACCTGCTCGGGAGTGAGCGGACCGGGGACGCAGCTTTCCCCCTCTGTCGAGTTATGCGATTGGGTTTGCGGCGACTTCTCACTCATACGATGGTCGATTCCAGCGAGTTAGCAACAGTCCGAACGTGAGGCCCACAGGACATTTATACCACGAATTCGGCCACGACGCCTCCCACACTGCGGGAGTATATGTTAGATTGGGCCGTACCGAATTGCCGTCGAAAAACCAAGCGAGCCGCCCATGTCTGTAGATCTTGCCGTTGTGCCGGTTGCCGGACGAGGCACCCGGCTGTTGCCGCTGACGAAAAGCCAGCCGAAGGAAATGGTCCCCATGGGCCGCAAGCCGGTGGTCCAATACGTGGTCGAGGAGTTGGCCCGATGTGGGATCGGCCGACTGCTGTTCGTCACCGGACCCGGTAAAACGGCCATCGAGAACCATTTCGACATCGATGCCGAGTTGATCGCCAATCTTCGCGAGACGGGCAAGGAAGAACTGCTCGAGGAGTTGGCTTTCGAGCGCGAGGACCTCGAATACTTCTACACGCGTCAGCGCCGTCAACTGGGCCTGGGCCATGCGGTTCTCTGTGCGAGACCGGTGGTGGGCGATCAGTCGTTCGTGGTGGCCCTGGGCGATTCGATCCTCGGCCTGCACGCCCAGTCGGAGGTGGTGGGTACGATGATCGAGCGATTCGAGGCCTCTCGAGCCACGGCCGTGATCGCTCTGGAAGAGGTGCCGCGAGAGGAAGTCGTTCATTACGGCATCGCCAAGCCGCGCGACGGTGTGGGGGAAGTCTTCGAATTGGACGACCTGATCGAGAAGCCCGAGATCGACGAAGCGCCGAGCAATCTGGCCGTAGCGGCCCGATACGTCTTCAGCCCGGCCATCTTCGATTGCCTCGAAAAGACGCCGCCCGGCAAAGGGGGCGAAATCCAACTGACCGACGCGATTCGAATGCTGATCCAGGAAGGGCGCACCGTGCTGGGCGTCCGCCTGACGGCCGAAGAGCGACGGTTCGACATCGGCAATTTCGACAGTTACTATGCCGCGTTTATGGAGTTCGCTCTGGCCGATCCCCAATACGGCCCGGCGCTGCGGATCCGGCTGAAAAAACTGCTCGACACGATGCCCGAGAATTGACCATGTTGCTGATTCGCAGGACCGCCTACGCACGCGCCGGGCTCGTCGGCAATCCGTCGGACGGATACCACGGCAAGACGCTCGCCCTGATCGTGCGCAACTTTTGCGCCGAGGTGACTCTCTACGAATGGGATCGGGTCGAGGTGGTCTTCAGCCAGAACGACCGGACGCGGTTCGACTCGGTCGACGAATTGGTTCGCGACGTCCGTCTGCACGGCTACTACGGCGGAATCCGTCTGGTCAAGGCCACGATCAAGAAGTTCGTCGAGTACTGTCGGCGCCGGGGGCTGACGCTTCACTCGCAGAACTTCTCGGTCCGCTATCAGAGCAACATCCCTCGCCAGGTCGGACTGGCCGGCTCCAGCGCGATCATCATGGCCACGCTCCGCTGCCTGATGGAGTTCTACGACGTCGAGATCCCTCGAGAGATCCAACCGTCGTTGGTCCTCTCGGTCGAGGCCGGGGAACTGGGGATTGCCGCCGGCTTGCAGGATCGCGTGGTCCAAACGTACGAGGGGCTCGTCTACATGGACTTCGCCAAGGAGCGGATGCAGAATCTCGACGACTACGAGTGCGGCGTCTACGAACCGATCGATCCGGGCCTGCTGCCGCCGCTGTACATTGCCTATGCCACGGACGCGGGCGAGCCGACCGAAGTGTTCCACAACAACCTTCGCAGCCGCTTCGACCGGGGCGAGCCGGCGGTGGTCGACGCCATGACCCGATTCGCCCGGATGACGGTCGAAGCCCGCGAGGCGATTCTCGCGGGCGACACGAATCGGCTGGGACAATTGATCGACGCGAACTTCGATCTGCGCCGCTCGATCTGCCGCCTTCGCTCCGGACAGATCAAGATGGTCGAGCGAGCGAGGGCACTCGGTGCCACGGCCAAATTCGCCGGTTCCGGTGGCACGATCATCGGAACCTATCCCGACGAAGCGACGTTCCAGCGGCTCGGCCGCGATCTGGCGGAGATCGGCTGCGACGTGTTTCGGCCGAAAATCGAAGCGGCCGACGTCGCGTAACCGGCCACCCACCTCTATCGGGTGGTTTCACCATGTCAAAGCGTTGCAGTCTTGGAAAATTGTGTCATAATGTGTCATAATGAAGGTTGGCGCGCTTTAGTGGAATAATCAGAAAAATACCGGTTGTTCCGACTGTCTCGGCAAAGTCTAGATGCCGCGTTTTCTTATCGGGTGCATCCCTTGGTGGAGGTTCCCATTGGAGGTAGCTGTGCTGCGAAATCTGAGAGGCCCGAAACGATTGAGCCGAAAGACCACGGCGTCAAAGTCGACCCGGCGTGGGCGAAAGCGGTTGGCACT